>DAOMAH010000101.1:0-6329 GCA_035426725.1 Acinetobacter sp. | reverse complement strand
ATTGCGTTTTACATAAGGAATATTTTGCCAGTCCAGTATTGCTTCATAGTCTTGATGGTTGAGTTTACTCACGACATCATTACGAAAACTCGATGCCCAAACAGGGACTTCCTGAGATTCGTCGTGCCAAGAAAGTTCGGCTAAATTATGGGTAATACTACCTGAGCCAATGAGTAAAATCTGTTGTTCACGCAAAATGGCCAAAGTCTGACCAATTTTAAAAATATCTTTGGCTGACATATTGATGGGTAATGAAATTTCGATGACAGGAATATCTGCATCGGGATACATATGCAGTAATGGCATCCACACCCCATGATCTCGTGGTCGCGTGCTATTGGCATGTGCAGGAATGCCAGCATCGGCAAAAAGTTGAATAATCTGTTCAGCCAATTGAGGCGCACCAGCAGCAGGATAATGAATGTCGTACAGCTCTGCAGGAAAACCACGAAAATCGTGCCATGTTTCTGGGCGGACGGAAGTGCTCACCTCCAAAGCTTGGCTTTCCCAATGTGCAGACATCACCACAATGGCTTTTGGCTCAGGTAAATTTAAACTCAAGCGATGCAGTGCAGGCCCAACCTGTTCGGGATTGAGTGCCAACATGGGCGAACCATGAGAAATAAATAATCCGGGTAGAGTTTGCAGATTCATGAATTAGCACCTGATTGAAGATACACTCTCATCGTGACAAAAACAGCAACACAATGACAGCCCTTAAAGCTCAACAGTTTGTTGCATTTCTAGAACGAACTTTATTATTTTGCGACGATGTTTAAGCACGATGATAGGGGTGGTTATGATTAATACTCATCGCTCTATAAAGTTGTTCAATCAATAAAATACGAACCAGTGGATGGGGCATGGTTAATTTAGAAAGTGACCAATGCCATGCTGCGGCTTTTCTTACCGCATCGGACAGACCGTCTGGACCACCGATCGCCAACACAATATCATTGCCTTCCAGCATCCACTGTTGCATGGTTTCAGCAAGTTTTTCAGTACTCAGTTCTCGTCCACCGACTTCTAATGCAATTAAGGTTTCATTCTGTTTTATTGCATTTAAGATGCTTTCGCCTTCAATTTGACAATACTTCAAAATGTCCGCTTCAGAATCATTTTTTCCGCGCTTCGCCATAGGTAGTTCAATGACTTGAGTTTGAACAAAAGGCTGAATGCGTTTGAAATAGTCTTCAAATCCAGTCAGCACCCATGCTGGCATTTTTTGTCCAATGGTCAGAATTCGAATTTTCATAGTACAGTTGAGTCAACTCACAGAAGCTGCATTATAAGCCGCGCAAATCAATAAGGCATATAAGTTAAGACTCATTGCAGTGATAAAATCCTATCGATTATTATTTTCAATAAAAAACGCAGCTCAAAATGTATCTGAGCTGCGATCAAAGTGTCACCCGTCTGGAGTTCGAGCGGCACTAGAAAACCAGTTCATGAGTCGAAATTCACATTTATTTTGTAGACTCTATACCATTATGCAATAAATTGGTTGTTTTTCAATCAAATTATGTAACAAAAAAGAGAGCCGAAGCTCTCTTTTTATCTGAGCGATTTACTTAGTGACGCGCAGCTTTTGTATCTTCAACAGGCTTCACAATAGGTGTTTTCGGCAACGGTTTAGGTATTTCTGTTAAGGATAAAGGAAGAATGTCATCAATGCTTTTTACTGCTTTTATTTCTAAGCCTTCTTTAACATTGGCAGGAATTTCAGCCAAATCGCGAACGTTATCTTGAGGAATAAAGACTAGTTTAATTCCACCACGATGTGCAGCAAGAAGCTTTTCTTTCAATCCGCCAATACGCATAGCACGACCGCCCAAACTGGTTTCACCTGTCATGGCAATGTCAGGGCGAATCGCAATACCAGTAAAAGCAGAAACCAATGCAGTGGTCAGCGCTAAGCCAGCCGATGGACCATCTTTTGGCGTCGCACCTTCAGGTAAATGCACATGGATATCGGTTTCTTCAAAACGAGAAGCATCAATCCCTAAATCATCTGCACGTGTGCGTACGACAGTCATCGCAGCAGTAATCGACTCTTTCATGACATCTCCGAGTGAACCAGTGGTAATGAATTTGCCTTTACCTTTTACGGCTGCGACTTCAATGGTGAGTAGTTCGCCACCAACTGACGTCCAAGCTAAACCATTCACTCGACCGACTTGCGCTTCATCTTCAGCAATACCAAAGTCAAACTTATGCGGCCCTAAGTATTCTGGCAAATTGTCAGAAGTGACTTCAAGTTGTAAGTTTTTCGACTTTTTGCTTACGGCTTCTTTCACCACTTTACGTGCAATTTTCGACACTTCACGTTCTAAACTACGAACGCCCGCTTCACGCGTATATCGTTGTACGATGTCACGAATCGCTTGTTCATGAACAGTCAATTCTTTAGCACGTAAACCATTGTTCTTAATTGCTTTTGGAACAAGATAGCGTTCAGCAATATTCACCTTTTCGTCTTCGGTATAACCCGGTAAACGAATCACTTCCATACGATCAAGCAAAGCTTCAGGAATATTCATACTGTTCGCAGTACAAATGAACATCACTTCAGAAAGATCTAAATCCAAATCTAAATAGTGGTCGCTAAACTTATCATTCTGAGATGGATCAAGCACCTCAAGTAGGGCAGAAGCAGGGTCACCACGGTAATCTTGTGCCATTTTGTCGATTTCATCGAGCAAGAACAGTGGGTTTTTCACACCGACTTTGGTTAATGACTGCACAATTTTACCTGGCATCGCACCAATATAAGTACGGCGGTGTCCACGAATCTCAGCTTCATCGCGTACGCCACCCAGCGCCATACGGACAAACTCACGACCTGTCGCTTTTGCAACCGATTCACCAAGTGAGGTTTTACCTACACCTGGAGGGCCAACCAAACAAAGGATTGGGCCGCGGAGTTTTTTCACGCGAGATTGAACTGCTAAATATTCAACAATACGATCTTTCACGTCATCTAAGCCGTAATGATCTGCATCTAGAATTTCTTGCGCTTTTGCCAAGTTAATACTGACTTTACTGGCTTTATTCCAAGGCGTATCTAAAATCACTTCTAAATAGTTACGCACCACCGCCGCTTCGCTAGAAGCAGGTTGCATAGCTTTAAGTTTACGGAATTCTGCATCTGCTTTTTTACGGACATGTTCAGGCAAATCCGCTTCGGCTAAACGTTTTTCAATTTCTGCAACATCATCTTCAGCACCGCCATTCATATCGGAAAGTTCACGCTGAATCACTTTCATTTTTTCATTCAGAAAGTATTCACGTTGATTTTTTTCCATTTGGCGTTTTACGCTGTCATGCAGGGTTTGTTCAATTTGCTGTTCAGCAGATTGATTCATCAAATAACCCATCAACTCTTGCAAATGCTCTTCAAAGGCATCGTGCTCTAAAAACTTCTGTTTGATTTCGATATTTAGAGGAACACGTGTCGCAACGAAAAACATCAATTGCAATAAATCTTCAATTTTATTTGCAGCGGCAACAAGCTCGCGTGCATTACGTAGTTTCGCTTCAGCATATTGAGCGAATAGGGTGCGTAATTCATTGAGACGAGTGTCTTGATCCTCAGAATCCAAAGGCACAGTCATCGCGCTGATTGCATGTTCTGCTGTTAAGAATTCTTCACCATCAATAATGTGAACCAATTTAGAACGATGTAAACCTTCAATCAGCACTTTAATGCAGTTTTCATCATTTTCATGATTTACAACTTGTACAATTCTTGCGACCGTTCCGTATTGATAAAGATTATCGTGATCAATATCTTCAGTCAGCGAATCTCTTTGTGCGACCACAAAAACTAAATTATCACTGTTACGCGCCGCATCCACTGCATTGATCGATTTTTCGCGACCAACAAACAGCGCAATTTGCATGTGTGGATAGACCACAACATCACGTAACGCCAGTAGGGGTAATACACTTGGAACGTCTAGTTCTAAGTCAGTTTCATTGTTCATTATAAGTTCAGACATGGGCACTCCTGAGTGACAACGGTGTTGCCATGTTTTTTATAGTGATGTGCATTTTAAAAATTACAAGGGTTTTGATTGTGAAAATATTAAAAAAGCACTTAATAATAGGAAAAAATCGATTTGCTAGTGAAATATGCTTTATCTTTTAAATGGATAAAACTTTTTCTGGGTTAATAAGCCATCTAAAGGTTGATCCCATTTTTGGCGCAATACAGTGGAGTTGATATATTGAAAATCATGCGCCAACCCTAGGCGATAAGGATAATATGGTGCTGTTGCCAAAGTGCGATCATAAAAACCACCGCCCATACCAATTCGAGTCCCATGTTCATCACAAATCAACAGCGGCATCAATAATATGTCTAACTGGCTGACTTGTTGACCTCGACTCGCCATCGGTTCTTTCATCCCCAGTGGGTGATGTGAAAAGCGTTTATTTCGATATTGATTTGCATTGATTTTGACCCAAACCAGTGTTTGGTTCATGTTGCAAATCATGGGTAAATAAACATGTTTATGCTGTTTAAAGCACAATTCAATGATCTTTTTCGTCTGAATTTCGCCAAAGGCGTGCAGATACAATCCAACTTTTTTGGATGATTTAAAAACAAGTACGTGTCGAAGTAAATTTAAAAGTTGTTGTTCAGACTTTCTTTGCACGAATGGAGAAAGTTGTCTTCTTTCTAAACGAAGTTTTTTTCTTAATGCAGGGAGAGCGTCGCTCATAACAGGTATAAAGTTGCAAACATGCATTTATATTAAAACATTTTTTTAGCAATAACTTAATTCAAGGCGAGATAATTTGTAGCGTCAGGTACACAGCTATGAAACTGAATTTATAATGATAAATCGAAGAGGTATATTTCAGTAGGAAGTTGAATCTAATCTTAATTTGGAATAGAAAAGCAGGAACTTAACGATTAAGCTAATTTAGCTTTAATTTTGGCAGAAACTTGTGCAGGATCGGCACGCCCGGCTATGATCGGACGTAGAGAATTCATCACCTTACCCATATCTTTCATGCTAGTAGCTTGTTGAGCAAGAATAGTTTGCTCAATGATGGAATCAAGTTCTTCCTCAGTCATAGCGGCTGGTAGAAATTGAGAAATAACCTCAACTTCGGCTTGTTCCTTACTAGCTAAATCATCTCGACCAGCACCCGAAAAGGCCTTGATCGATTCTTTACGTTGTTTAATTTGCTTTTCAATGACCGCAAGAACCTGAGATTCATCAAGCTCGATGCGCTCATCTATTTCGATTTGCTTAATCGCTGCTTGTACACCACGAATAACCGTTACTGTTGCCATATCTTTAGCGCGCATTGAAGTTTTCAATACGTCAGTAATTTGGTCTTTTAAATTCGTCATAGTATTCAGCAGTCAATCACAAATTAATTAGTAAAGGCGAGTAGTACGTACAGATTCGCGAGTCAATTTCTTTTGATAACGCTTTACTGCAGCAGCTTTTTTACGCTTACGTTCTTGAGTTGGTTTCTCATAGAATTCGCGCTTACGAACGTCAGCTAAAACACCTGCTTTTTCGCATGAACGCTTGAAACGACGGATAGCTACGTCTACTGGTTCGCCTTCTTTCAATTTAACTTGTGGCATGTAAAATCCTCTAAGATGATGGATAGATCCAACGCATTATTACGCTAGATCATAAGTGAAGTGCGCTATTTTACTCATTTACAACTCAGACCACAAGTCTATAATAGCGCCGAAGTTATTTTTAATCATGAATAAAGGCTGTGCAATGATTGTTTTGGGCTTAGAAACATCGTGTGATGAAACTGGGTTAGCACTTTATGATAGTGAACACGGTTTGCTTGGACAGGTGTTGTATAGCCAAATCAAATTGCATGCTGAATATGGTGGTGTGGTTCCAGAATTGGCTTCACGTGATCACGTTCGAAAAATGATTCCTTTGATTAATCAATTGCTTGAACAAAGCAATATCACAAAACAACAAATTGATGCGGTTGCCTACACCCGTGGACCAGGTTTAATGGGTGCATTGATGACAGGTGCATTATTCGGTCGAACATTAGCTTTTGCTTTAAATAAACCTGCAATTGGCGTGCATCACATGGAAGGGCACATGCTTGCGCCTTTATTATCTGCGACACCTCCTGAGTTTCCTTTTGTCGCCTTACTGGTCTCGGGTGGGCATACCCAGTTGATGGCAGCACACGCAATGGGTCAGTACGAATTATTGGGTGAGTCGATTGACGATGCTGCTGGTGAGGCCTTTGATAAAGTCGCTAAAATGATGAAATTGCCTTATCCGGGTGGGCCAGATATTGCAAAATTGGCTTTGCAGGGGGAT
>DAOMAH010000100.1:0-6354 GCA_035426725.1 Acinetobacter sp. | reverse complement strand
CAAAAGACAAACCTGCTGCTGATAAAGCATCTAAAGACAAAGCCGCTGCTGATAAAGCGGCAAAAGACAAAGCCGCCGCCGATAAAGCAGCGAAAGACAAAGCTGCTGCTGATAAAGCGGCAAAAGATAAAGCGGATGCTGAGGCTGAAGCCAAAGCAGGTGCAGCAAAGAAAGCTGAGCAAGATGCTGCTCAGAAAAAAGCGGATGCGAAACGCATTGCGGACTCTACTAAAGCCGCTTTCAAAAGCAAGATTAGCAGGGCTTGGGACGTCCCATTAGCTTCTCGAGGAAAATCAATTACTGTTAATATTACACTTGATGCAAATGGGAACGTAAAATCTGTAGTTGCAAATAGTAGCGATGCAGATTTGAAAGCAAGCGTAGAAGAAGCAGTAAAACAGGCATCTCCGTTACCTATGCCTGATGATCCAGAGATCGTAAGTCAACTTCGCCGTGTCACTATTACATTCATTGCAAAATAGTAATGAAAAGTTAATAAAACCTGCTTTAAATAGCATAAAGCAGGTGACTATGTTAAAAAATCTACAGCCTTAGAATATGACCCCAAGTAATCGTAAAATGCAAAAGACTCGTAAACATCTCATCTCATTGGCAGTATTTACTGCACTTAGTACCTTTGTTCCTACAGCAACCTTTGCGCAACTTCATCTTGAAATTGCCAAAGCGCCTGAACAAGCACCGAAAATTGCAATTGTGCCATTTAGCAATGACAATTCACTTTATCCAATTGTGGAAAACGACTTAAACCGTTCGGGTAAGTTTTCTAGTGCTTCAAAAAACCTACCTGCAACTGCAAGTATGAATCAAATTCAAGCGGGTGAATGGCAAAATGCAGGTGTACCCTACGTGGTGGTCGGGCAAACAAAAGCCATTGATGCCAATAATTTTGAAGTTCGCTATCAACTATACGATGTACAAAAACAACAATATTTATTAAACGAAGTTTTAACTGTACCAAACGCTCGTGTGCGCCAAGCTGGACATATGATCAGTGATGCCATTTATCAAGCCTTAACAGGTATTGCTGGCGATTTTAGCGGTCGTATTGCCTATGTCTTACGCAATCCTGCTACGCCCGCACAACGCTATACTTTACAAATTGCCGATACCGATGGCGAACAACCAAAAACCGTCATGTCATCGCGTGACCCAATTCTTTCCCCGACTTGGACACCCGATGCGAAGAAAATCGCCTATGTTTCTTTTGAAACCAAACGACCAGCAATTTATCTACAAGATTTATCTACAGGACAGCGTGAAGTTCTAGCCAGTTTCCGTGGTTTAAATGGCGCCCCAAGCTTCTCGCCTGATGGTCAATCCATGTTATTTACTGCCTCTATGCACGGCAACCCTGAAATTTATCAGATGGATTTATCAACACGCCAAGTCAAACGCATGACCACGGACTCTGCGATTGATACTGAAGCACGTTATGCACCTGACGGAAAATCATTTATTTTCACTTCTGATCGTGGTGGTTCACCACAAATTTATCGTTATGGTTTTGACGATGGTTCAACGAAACGCTTAACCTTTAAAGGTGCATTTAACGCACGTGGTTCGTTAAGCGCAGATGGTAAAAAAATTGCTTTGGTGCATCGTCCGAGTGGTAGCAATTACAAAGTTGCCTTACAAGACATCAATACAGGCATTACCAATATTTTAACGCCAACCAGTTTAGATGAATCGCCAAGTTTTTCCCCGAATGGGCAAATGGTGGTGTATGCCACACGTGAAGGTAATCGCGGCTTACTCGCCATTATGTCCACCGACGGCCGTTTTCGTATGAATTTACCAAGTGAACAAGGTGAAGTTCGCGAACCGGCTTGGGCACCCAAATAATTTTTAACACTTGGAGAATGACATGAATATCAAATATCTCACCCTTCCCCTACTCGCTGCAACGCTTGTATTTACCGGTTGTGCGAGTCGTAAGCCTGCAACAGACGTCACAACTGGAACGACACCAACTAGCTCGACAACAGTCAGTACTGATGGTTTGAGTGAAGATGCTGCTTTAAATGCACAAAATCTTGCAGGAGCATCGTCGAAAGGTGTGACTGAAGCAAATAAAGCATTTTTAGCAAAACGTGTGGTTTATTTTGATTTTGATAATAGCGATTTATCAAGTGATGACTATCAAACCCTACAAGCACATGCACAATTTTTAGTTGCAAATGCCAATTCACGTGTTGCGCTGACAGGTCATACTGATGAACGTGGTACTCGCGAATACAATATGGCATTGGGTGAGCGTCGTGCGAAAGCAGTAGAAAGTTTCCTATTGACCAATGGCGTAAGTTCACAACAGCTTGAAGCGGTCAGCTACGGCAAAGAAGCTCCGGTGAATGCAGGACATGATGAATCTGCATGGAAAGAAAACCGTCGTGTAGAAATTAATTACGAAGCTGTTCCACCGCTACTTAAATAATTTTTGCTAAAAATAAAAATGCTCACCTAAACGTGAGCATTTTTATTTGTACGTTAATCTAATGATTCTGGCGTTGACGGTGGTTGCATCGACTCGATCAAATCATGCTTGTTAAATTCTTTGTACTCAGGTTTCGCTTCGTAATCTTTCCAAGCTTCTTTCACCTTTTCCTTAGAAATTTCCTCTAAATTGATTGGTTCGCCTGCCGTAGGTGTGTCTTCAAAATTTTGGGTTGACATCTTAAATTCTCCAAACATCCTTTTTTCTTTACTCACCTTAGCACGCAATCACAGCCCTGTAAGTATAAAAACAACAGAAATCAACCGAGATCATTTCTATTTTTAAGCGTTCTCCACTAGAATAGCGGCATTATTTTATCAATTTTTGACACCGCCAAATCGGAGCTGATTTTATGTCAAACCTAACACTGTCCCAATATCTACAAAAACAAACTGGGAATTTGACACTCGAATTGGCACAAGTCATCGAAACGATTGCAGAAACTTGCAAGACTATTGATCAAGCCTTGCAAAAAGGTGCTTTGGCGGGAGTTTTAGGCAGCGCAGGCAATGAAAATGTGCAAGGTGAAACTCAAAAAAAATTAGATATTATTTCTAATGATTACTTAATTGATGCTTTAAAAATTCATCCAAACGTCGGTGGTTTAGCATCAGAAGAATTAGACGATTTCACCCCAGCGCAAGAAAATGGTCAATATTTGGTTTTATTCGACCCTTTGGATGGTTCAAGCAACATTGATATTAATATGTGCGTTGGAACTATTTTCTCGATTTTACCCGCTCAAAATGCAGTGACTCAATCGGCTGATTTCTATCAAGCTGGTACATCGCAGGTTGCTGCGGGCTATGTGCTTTATGCTCCATCGACTATGCTTGCCTTGACTGTCGGTGCAGGCGTTGCATTCTTTACCTTAGACCCAACCACACAAACTTTCCTACTCACCACTGAGCAAGTTCAAGTCCCAGTCGAGACGCAAGAATTTGCCATCAATTCATCAAACCAACGTCACTGGGAAAATCCGGTAAAACGTTATATTGATGAACTTTTAGCAGGCAAGACTTCAGTACGTGAAAAAGATTTCAACATGCGTTGGGTCGCATGTATGGTCGGCGATATCCATCGTATTTTATGTCGTGGCGGAATTTTCCTGTATCCATACGACTTAAAAGACCCGAAAAAAGCAGGTCGCTTACGTTTAATGTATGAAGCGAATCCAATGAGCATGTTGATTGAACAAGCTGGCGGGGCTTCAACCACAGGACGTGTTCGCATCATGGACATTCAACCGACAGAATTGCATCAACGTGTTCCAGTCATTATTGGTTCAAAAAACGAAGTAGAACGTGTTACCAGCTATCATTAAATCTTTTTAATTATCAGAGCATGGTCGTCGGACGATGCTCTTTTGGGATACGCACCTTATGGCGGTTATTTTTCTAGAATCAAAAGATAATGCAAAAATTAAGCATTTACGTGGATTAATCGAACTTAACAGTGCGCGGAAAAAACATCAACAAACGGTTTTAGAAGGCAATCATCTGTGCTTAGCATGGTTGCAACAACAGAAAAAAATCTTCTCTTTATTTACCACTGAACAAGCTTTAGAACATCCTGATTTACAAGAAGTGTTCGAATTGTATAACAGTCATATCTTTGTAATTAGTGAAGTTCTCTATAAGGACTTAAGCACTTTGGGCACAACTCTGCCTTGCTTAGCGATTATTGATCTGCCTCAAAACAGTCAAAATATTGACTTTAGTGTAGATACATTGATTCTTGAAAATGTACAAGATCCGGGCAATGTCGGCACATTATTACGTTCTGCTGCCGCTGCGAATATCAAACAAGTTATTTGTACACAAGGCTCGGCACTACTCTGGTCACCTCGAGTATTACGTGCAGGCATGGGCGCACATTTCAGTTTAAATTGTTTTGAAAATATGACTTTAGAAGATATTCTCCCTCAATTTCAAATTCCAGTTCTTGCGACCAGTTCGCATCGTTCTACCAGTTTATACCAACAAGATTTAACTCAACCTTGTGTATGGATTTTAGGTAATGAAGGAAATGGCGTAACTGAGTTTGCTTTGGCACATGCTCAAGCCGTCGCGATTCCGCAACCTGGTGGACAAGAGTCACTGAATGTAGCAATCGCAGGATCAATTTGCTTCTTTGAAATGGTTCGCCAAAGGCAGTGAATCTCGAAAAGATGTTAAATTCGACGTTTTATTGTTACACTCCCCTGTACGACTAAAAATAATTACCTCGGATGTCAACGTATTCACCTATTTCAACGTTATATGATTAATGAATTGAAATAATGGTGGGTATCCATGACAGGATTTTCCATCTCTATGGATTTAGCACCTAAACAGGCCCAAACTGAAAGCAGTACTGATCAGAGTACGGCTGAAAAACGTCTGCGTTTTTTTATGCAAGATGTGACAGGGCGTGCATTGGTGATGATGGAAAGTGCAACGCAAGGGCAACAAGGTATTGCCATGGATTTAGTGCAAGAAGCCTTTATTTCATTGCATAAATCCTACGCGGAAAAAAATACTGAAGAATGGTATCCCCTGTTTTACACCATTTTAAATAACAAATTACAGGATTGGCGACGTAAAGAAGCACGTCGAGCAAATCCATTTTCAATGTTTAAGAAAATCAATTTAGATGACGATGATGAAATCATTGATATTGTTGATGAATCTGCACTCAATCCAATTGAATTTCTTAACCAAGAAATCACAATGGAAGAAATTCAAACCGCTGTTGACCAACTTCCAGTACGCCAACAACAAGCATTTATGCTTAGAGCTTGGGAGGGTTTTGATACAGCAACGACTGCTCAAATCATGAGTTGTAGCGAAGGTAGTGTGAAAACCCATTATCACCGAGCAATTCAGGGACTTCGAATTGCTTTAGAACATTTAAATCCACATACGAGAGGAGCATCCAATGAAAAAAGATGAGTTCACCAAACAAGTGACGTCCAAACTCGATCAACTTGCTAAACAACAACAGCATAATAAAATGCTGGTGATGAATCACGTGCTCGATATTGTAGAGAAAAAACCGGTCTCTTATTACAGTGTTTGGAAAATGACTGGTTTTGCCCTAGCTGCTGCATTGACTGGAATTATCATTGTTCCTAATTCACTGCAAATGATGGATAAACCACAAAATCAAGCAGTTATAAGCCCTAAACTATCGCCACAAATGGTTGAAGATATGGAAATGTTAATGGCTTTTGGTGAGGGAAAAGCGCCACATGGCAGCTAAAAAATTAGCACTTGTTGTATGTACTTTAAGCCTGCTACAAACGAGTTTTGCAGGTTCAGATCGGTTTTGGGTTTTTTCAAAACCCAAAAAGACAATGACTGAAGAAGCATGGGATGATCTGTCTCCCGAAGAACAACGCGCACTCATTAAGCGTTACCAAACCTTAAAGGAAATACCTACCGAGCAGAGTTCAGAGCTCCAACAGCGTATGGAATGGTTTACGCAACTACCTGAAGATGAAAAGCAAAAAATGCGTGATGTTTGGCAAAAAATGAGCACCCAAGAGCGCAACAACTTACGTAAGCGGATGCAAAATGCAAATCTTGAAGACCGCGTAATTATTCGACAAGAATATTTAAGTAAATATTCTGAGCATTAATATCAGTTACAAAAGTTTCGTTTTAGCAAAATACACTTCTGAAAAACAAAAAAGCATCTCGAAAGATGCTTTTTTTATTTTATTCAATCACTTCTTAAACCGGCGATAAGCCAACAATCCGAACAGTCCAAACAGTCCAAACATATTGATACTTCCGCCTCCGCTTCCACCACTAGCATTACGCGTATCATCAGTTGTTGTTGCTGTACTAATGGTATTC
>DAOMAH010000099.1:0-6361 GCA_035426725.1 Acinetobacter sp. | reverse complement strand
TGAATGAACTAAAGAATCATCCATAAAAAATGGGAGCTATAGGCTCCCATTTTTGACTTCGCATAACGCCCATTATGTTAAATAGGCTTAAAAAGATAACTAAAAAATAGAATAATTATTTGATTCCAAATATTAAAATATGTAAATTTAAAGTTTTTAATAGATTTAAAATTAATGAATACACAAGCTATTATGATTGATAAAAATGCCTTTGAAGAGAAAGAATTATGGGCAAGTTTTTTAAATTTTAGTAATAATGTTTTTGCCGATATACAACGTTATCCAGAAAATAAGTTGGCAGAATGTGAATTTCTCGGTGTCTATCCTGCACTGGAATTTATTCTTCAAGGTATCTCAGGAAAATATGATTTCTATAATTTACCAATCAACGGTTTTTATGAAAATGCTCAAGGAACAATTTTTGATTATGGTAAAAAAAACCTAAATCCTACAATTTCTCTAGGGGAGACGTCAGTCTTATCTTATTGTAATTTAATACAAGACCATCAAAATCCTAAAAATTTCAATGAACAAATTAATTATATAGTTTTAAAAAAGGTAGAGAAAAATGGAGAAAAGTTTTTAGCATTTACTAGTGCTAAAAACTTTCTACACAAAGATAATGGTCAAATATATTGCTCTTGGGACTATTTAGGAGAAATTGTTTATTTAAATTTACCATTATTCTCGGTAGGAAATGAAAATTCTATACAAATAACTAATTGGCGAAGCAAACTTGATGCACATAATGTAATAAGAAGTACAGATGAAAATATTGCTGAGATAACTATCATTGTCGCTCAATTACTAAAGAGAATTCAAAATAATCAATTTAAGAAAATGACTGGATATTTTGAAACCAGAGATTAATTTAAAGCTATGAAATCCTTATTCTATAAGGATTTCATAGCTCTCCACTTCATCATTAACACCTCATCTTCCTCCTCAAAACTCGACTCTCCAGACGCAATCCGTTCAATCATCGCATTGACATAAGCTTGACTGGCATCAATTACATGCTGCTCAAATGAATGCTCCACAATCCCTTGCGTTGCCTTAAAAGCAGCTCGAATACGCTCTGCATCTACATTCTTTTTCATACTTGGTCACGCTGCTCTGATTTATAACTTGGATGATCTTTCAGATAGGCAATAAAACTATCCAAACATTTGCTATCCAGTCGTGATTCATCAGGATGATCCACATGCTGCGATAGGTTCTGACCTAAAAAAAACTGCTCAAACTGTGCCTTAAAATACTCTGGAATATCAGACACCAAAATATAGCTATCATCTGATTTCAATTGATGCCGTGGGATCTGAATCAACTCAAGTAAATGTTTATTCCACAGTAGACTGGCCCGAAGCTGATCATTCACTGGATGAAGGGGATCATGTGCAGCTGCACGTTGATCGTCAAATAAACCCTCAAGAATTTGTTTTCCAGTCTTCATACGACCTCCAAAAGCTTTATTTAAAACCTCACAATATCCCTAGAACCATGATGGCGTATAACTATCATCACGATCTAGATCTTGATTTTTACGCTGCGCTAAGGCTTGGTTGTACTCCTTTTGATAGATATGGAGCTTGTTCAATTGTCGAATCTGTTGAATGGTTTGCTTCTGTGCCTCAACTTCAAGCTGAATAATTGGATCGGCACTTTTCAACTTCCACCGATGAATTTGCGGAACATCCTGCAATTGCGTTCCGTACTTCTGGTTAAATTCCTGATTGGACAAATGACTCACTCGATTCGGAACCAAAATCTCCATACCCTCCAGAATTACGGTCTTCATCGGTGCATGCATTTCCAAAGCCTGATTAATCAGCTGCTCGGTTTTTTCTCGAAAGGCTTTCACCTGATCACGGCCAAAGCCCAACGCATCAGCCGTTAATTTCTGTGCGCCACCCTTAGTGGGATTCTTTGGACGATACTGCTTAAAAAACTGCTCTGGCGGTCGCTCAATCCCATCGGCCAGACTCCGTTCAGAATACATTAGATGTAAATGTGGTTGATCTTCACCTGTCAGCTCACTCGGATGATTATGCACCGCTGCGGTATAAGGGAACTGATACTGATCAGCAAATTCCTGAATAAAGGCCTCGACCAATTCTTTACGTTGCTGCTTCGACAATTCTTTTGGTAAAGCCACGGTCAAGGTTGAACTGGTGCGACCTCGCGCAATCTCATAACGATCCGCACTATGCCAAAAGCTTGCAGGCGAATCGACAGCCCAAGCAGGCATATTTCCAGAACGTACAAACTCCAATTCCTCATCGGCCTTTTGCTCGGCAAAATGCGCAGTTCGAGTCAGATAATGGAAGGTATTCTTGGAACTAGAATCCTTCTTCACATTGTGCCGAATATTCATGTAAAACATGCCGAATTCACCTGAGATCCAATTCGCAAAGGAGGCTCTCCGCAGGAGCGAGGAGGAGTGTCTTTTTTTGACAATAATCGCTTTAGCGGTTGTTGTCAAAAAGACACGGAAACGAGATAAACTATTTTTTATGCATAGCAGAAAAAATAGTTTAAACGCCCACAAGATGACGATAACATGGTCTCAATCCACGGCAAAATGAGATCAAAATGGCAGGACGCAAAGCGTTAGTTCTCACAGCAAAAGAAATCAATGAACTCGGCACGCATATCCTCAATCTACCGTTCAAACGCCGAGTTGAAGAACGTTGCTTGCACATGCTCAAAAACAAAAAAAGTCTTCAGGATCTCAGTGAGCAAGACCGACAACTGATCCAGAAATGTCGCTATGAACGCAATGCCTACAACAAACGCATGCTTCAGCTGCAACTGATCCAACAGACAGAACCTGCCAAACAGACCGCTCTGCAACAAAACATCCTCAAGCTCCATCAAAAACATGACATCGATGCCTACTTTGCCATGCACGATGCACTAGATGAAATTCTCAAAACGCAACGCCATCAAACCGCAGCGAAAAACCTGAATCAGAAAATAGAAAAAGCCCTAAATCCAGAACAACAAAAGGAAAAACAGAGCCAGAAACAGCAGAAAAAACGAGAAGATCAGATCAAATACTTTATAGGATCGCTTTATATCGAATCTTTGAAAAAGGCATCGATTAGTTTTTCACAGGATAATAGTGATTTAGATAAACTGGCCGACATGATTCATGCATATCTCAGTTTTAGACAGCTCAAAAGGAATCTTGGAACAATTGAAGAAATTGAGGCCATCGTTCAACGAATGCCAACCACAAAAAATATGAATCAACTCATTGAAACAGCAAAAACAGATCCAAGGAACCCATTCAACAAAACACCAGAGCAATGAACAAATATCCCGTTTAAACGCTGTATTTTCGCCATAGTGCGATCATTTAGAACTTAACTAGAGATCAGTGCCCAAAAAACAAAGAAGTGCCTCTAAACGCAAATAGAAGCAAATGACACAGCATCTATAAGCGATAAGAACGGCTTAACCAAGCGAGTGTCTACGAGCGACATCCCGAAAATTCGCGCCTCGGCCCTTTGAAAAACCGCTTTTTTAGGTTGACTAACCTAAAAAAGTGAAGTTTAGATGCAAAAATTTGAGCCTAAACTGAGCGAAGCGAGCATAAAGCTCTATGAGCGAAGCGAATTCCGAGTTGCTTTTGCTCTTGCCTTTGCTTTTTCCCAAATTCACAACGAAAAGAACCAAAAAATTGCCCCTCGAATCGAGCGAAAGCGAGATTCAATAGAGTTTGAGCGTAGCGAAAACCAAGGGCAATTTTGACCAGACGAGGCTTTTAATTATTTTTAATAGTTTTTAATGCTTTTAGACAGGCTGTAAGCCTTTATTTGCAATAGCTTAAGGGGTGATAAAGATAGGTTTAAGGGGTGATAAAGATAGGTTTAAGGGGTGATAAAGATAGGTTTAAGGGGTATTCAAATAGTTAGATTATTGACTATTTAAAATACATAGCATATAACCTAGTTAAATGTATTAATAAGCTTCATATCATGACAAATAACAATAAATTAGTTGTTAAAGATAATGCTCTTATCGATGCCTCTTTCAACTTATCACTCATAGAGCAACGTATTATGCTCTTAGCCATAGTTGGAGCTAGGGAGTCTTCTAATCTCACATCTGATACACCAATAGAAGTACTTGTAAGTGACTACGTTCATCAATTTAAAGTAGATAGTAATAATGCCTATGGCTTGCTCAGAGAGGCAGCGAGAATACTGAAAAGAAGGGAATTTAGTTATTTAGATAGATATAAGGGCCAAGAGGCTCTTACTACTGCAAATTGGGTAAACAAAGTAACCTATGTAGATTCTAGTGGCCTTATTGTTTTATACCTTAGTAACGAAGTTATCAGCTTAATTAGCCGATTAAGCGAACAATTTACCAAATACCATATAGAACAAGTGTCTGACTTTAAGAGTAAATATAGCATCAGACTATATGAGCTATTAATTAAATGGTTGAATGTAGCAAAAACTGAGAAATATAGTATTAACGATCTTAGATCAAAGTTAGGTCTTGATGCGACTGAATATTCAACTATGTCTAACTTTAAATCTAACGTCTTAGATAGAGCAGTAAATGAAATTAATAAACATACCAATATTACCGTTGACTATGACCAATTCAAGAAAGGTCGAGTTATCACAGATATTCAATTCAGAATTAACTCGAAAGCTAGACCATCTCAACAAGAATTAACCCAAATATCCCAAGCAGCATTCCACCAAATGACAGATGCTCAAATCAATATGTTTGGCAATCAGCTTTCACGCCTACCTGAATTTTCAAACTTAGCAAATGGTAATGAAAGCTATGAGAGCCTAGCAGCAAAAATCAAAGAAATGCTGAAAGATCCAATACAACAAAGGCAGTTTTTACCCCACCTAAAAAACCTTGGATTTAAAGCTTGAGTGTATTGGATAATACACATATTGTATTCTCCAATACGTTTTCAAAATACACAGCAATACACTATGAATACAACGACAAAATACAGTGTTAGTGATGCTGCAACTCTGTATAAAAAATCTAGAGCTACTCTATATAAAGATATAAAAAATGGTGTGTTAAGTCGTGACCATGATGGTTTTATAGATTTTTCAGAACTACTTCGTGTCTATGGTGAACCTTTTGGAGCAAAACAAGTAAAACGTACTGATACGTCTCCAATACAAAATCAAAATACATCTGAATACACTGATAAAACGGTTTTAGAACTGAAAAGCCAAATCGATTTTTTAAAAAAACAATTAGAAAAAGCCGAGGATCGTGAATCTAAGGCAAACGCTCGTATAGATACGCTTCTAACACTCATTGAAATGAAGCCTTCCACAGCCAAGACTACGTTTACTGATCAAAAATCTGAGCAAGATATAGCAACAGATCCTCGGCCAGAACCTGAGCCTAAAAATGACAGATTGACTACTTCAGTTGAACTAGAAAATAAGCGTATACCAGTACCTGAGCATATCGAGCCAGAACCGAACAAAAGGGGATTTCTGAGTCGCTTTTTCTTACCGAATGGATAGAACAACGTTGACTAAATTATCGTTTAAAGGATAATAGTTATACTTTTATATAACTTTTGAGGTGCGTATGCTTCATACCAATCTGCGTAAAGTGGGTGGATCAGTGATGTTGGCTGTACCACCGATATTGCTAAAGAAATTAGGATTAGATGCAGGCAAAGCCGTTTCACTTGATGTTCAGGATGGCAAACTTTTGGTTGAACCTAGAACGAAACCATCATATAAACTTGCCGATCTTCTTGCTGAACAACAGGCTTTAAATCTTGAACAAGATGCTTGGGATGGTATGAAGCCAGTCGGCCGAGAAGAAATCTAATGAATAAAGGCGATATCTATTTAATTTCTTTAGACCCAACTTTAGGCCATGAACAACAAGGTAAACGTCCTGTCTTAGTCATTTCACCTGAACCATTCAACCGTATGACCAAAATGCCGATCGTATTACCGATTACATCAGGTGGGCGTTTTGCACGTAACTCTGGTTTTGCTGTAGAAGTCATAGGTAGTAAAACCACTGGTATTGTACGCTGCGATCAGCCTAGAGCTTTAGACTTTGATGCTCGACATGCCAAACGCTTAGAATCAGTTGATTCTGACGTTTTAGATGAAGTTATGGCACGCTTTAATGCGATCTTTGAAGAATAGCAATTATCAAGATGACCTAATCAAAATTGTGGAACAACGGTTAAATATTAATCGTGGAACGTGAAAAATACACAAAAAAGCCTAGTTTGTTAAACCTAGGCTTTTTTGTGTATTGTAACTTATTGAAATAAAACAACTAATGCAGTTGATTACGCATAAGCTGTATTATGTTAATTTTAGGAAATCTTAAC
>DAOMAH010000098.1:0-6379 GCA_035426725.1 Acinetobacter sp. | reverse complement strand
CGTGATTTAGCAGTGACTACACGATGGCTTGCACCTGCCATCAATCCAATGCCGCCGCCCATGACAATGCCATGACCCCAGCACAAAATCGGTTTCGGATAAGTATGGATGAAATAATCAAGGCGGTATTCGCGATTAAAGAAATCGCAGGCGTATTGATTGGCACGGACGTCATCTTTGTCTGCTGAAGCATGGTGATCACGCATGGATTGATAAAGATTTTGTAAATCTCCACCAGCGCAAAAGGCTTTTTCACCAGCCGCTTGCATCAACACCATCGCGATATTATCATCGGTTGACCATGCTAATAATTGCTCAGCCATGAGGTCGATCATCTCTAACGACAGCGCATTCAAGGTCTTTTCAGCATTGAGTGTGATCACGCCAATCTGACGACCATTATTTGCAACGAACGTTTCAAATAAAACAGGTTTTACCGCATTATTCATTGTGTCATCCATTACCTAATTTCCTCAGGGGCAGTGCCGTTTAGCATCTGGCGTGAAATAATCACACGCATGATTTCATTCGTCCCTTCTAAAATCTGATGTACGCGGACATCGCGTAGATAGCGTTCTAGTGGGTATTCACGAATGTAACCGTTCCCGCCATGCAATTGCAAAGCATCATTGCATACCTGAAAGCCAACATCAGTGGCAAAACGTTTCGCCATTGCGCAATACACACTCGCATCAGGTGCTTTTTGATCGAGCTTAGTGGCCGCTAAACGCACCATTTGCCGCGCCGCAACCAACTCGGTCACCATATCAGCGAGCTTAAATTGCAACGCCTGAAAATCAGCCAATTTAGTTTTAAACTGTTGGCGTTCGCCCATGTAAACCCTAGCCGCATCCAATGCTGCTTGCGCTGCACCCATTGAACAGGTGGCAATGTTAATTCGCCCACCATCAATGCCGCGCATGGCAATCTTAAAACCTTCGCCTTCCTCACCCAGCAAATGATCCGCAGGAATCATCACATTATCAAAGCTAATGGTACGCGTTGGCTGACTGTTCCAACCCATCTTTTGCTCTTTGCGTCCATAGCTAATCCCCACAGTGTCAGCAGGAACAGCAAATGCAGAAATACCGCGTGCGCCCTCGCCGCCAGTACGCGCCATGACTACTAACAAGTCTGTTGATCCCGCACCTGAAATGAATGCTTTTGCGCCATTCAAACGGTAATGACCATCCACCAATTCAGCACGGGTTCTTAACGATGCCGCATCCGAGCCTGCATTCGGTTCAGTCAGGCAATACGAACCAAGCTTTTGCCCACTCGCCAGCAATGGACTCCACTTTGCGCGCACGCATGGTGTCGCCCAACTGGCAACCATCCAAGTTGCCATGTTATGAATAGTGATATAGGCAGCCGTTGACGGACAGGCATACGCCAATTCCTCAAACACGATCGACGCATCGAGACGAGACAATCCCATGCCGCCAACATCTTCAGGCGTATACATGCCGCAGAAGCCCAACGCGCCTGCTTTTTGAATCACATCAATGGGAAAAATGCATTCCGCATCCCACTCAGCCGCATGCGGCGCCATTTCAGCCGCCGCAAAATCACGCGCCGCCTGCTGAAACGCACGTTGATCTTCTGATAAATCAAAGTTCATGGTTTGACCCTAAATTGCGTTTAAACCGATTTTTCAAGTTTGTCTTTAATGGTATTAGCGTCAAAAGCAAATCCTCCCCCACGCAGTACTACCGCGTGCTCCTTTTTCTAAGGAGGGAGCAGTCCCTCCCTTTAAGAAAGGGAGGTTAGGAGGGATTTGCTCTTGATCTTAAAAATCCCTTTTACTTCAGAGAAATCGTCGTATTCACGCCGCCAGCCACTGCACCATCTTCAAACCAACGTGCAGTAATGGTTTTGGTTTGGGTATAGAACATAATCGCTTGCTTGCCGTAAGGACCTAAATCACCCAATTTCGACGCACGTGAACCGCTGAACGAGAACAATGGCACAGGTACTGGAATTGGAACGTTAATACCAATCTGACCAACATCAATCTCTTCTTGGAATTTACGCGCAGCCGCACCTGATTGGGTGAAGATCGCCGTGCCATTCCCATTAGGATTGTGGTTCACAAATTCAATTGCTTCATCCAAAGAGTCAGCAGAAACGATACACAGCACTGGACCAAACACTTCTTGATCGTAGATTTTCATGCCTGATTTCACGCCAGAGAAAATCGTAGGGCCGACGAAGTTACCGCTTTCATAACCTGCAACCGTTGGGTTACGACCGTCTAATTCCAGCTTCGCGCCACCTTCAATCCCGCTGGCAATGAAGCCTTCCACACGCTCACGCGCTGCACAAGAAATCACTGGACCAATATCGGTGCCTGATTCTGCACCACCACTGATTTTCAGTGTTTGTGCTTTGGCAACGATTTCTGGAATCCACTCGTTTGCTTTGCCAACCAACACCACCACTGACAGCGCCATACAACGTTGACCCGCCGCACCAAACGCAGCGCCGGCAAGGTTATTCAAAGTCTGTTCTTTATTCGCATCAGGCAGAACGATTGCGTGATTCTTCGCGCCCATCATGCACTGCACGCGTTTGCCTGCCAGCGTTGCACGGTTATAAACGTGTGTACCCACTTTAGTCGAACCAACGAAAGAAACTGCTTTAATATCCGCATGATCGCAAATTGCATTCACTGCATTTTCGCCGCCATGAATCACGTTCAACACGCCAGCAGGAATACCCGCTTCGAGCGCCAACTCAACCAAACGCATCGTCACCATTGGATCTTGTTCAGATGGTTTGAGTACGAAAGTATTGCCACACGCAATCGCCATTGGGAACATCCACAATGGAATCATTGCAGGGAAGTTGAATGGCGTAATACCAGCGCACACACCCAATCCTTGCTGAATCGTATACGTGTCCACGCCGTTGGCAACGTTATTTGCCAACTCGCCCATTTGCAGATTGCCAATGTTCGCCGCATGTTCAACCACTTCCAAACCACGGAATACATCACCTTCCGCATCTGCCAAAGTCTTGCCTTGTTCAGCAGTCAGAATCGCCGCCAACTCTTTCATGTTTTCACGAATCAGCTGTTGGTATTTCAGAAAAATACGTGCGCGCGTACCAATCGGCGTAAAACGCCATGTTTTAAAAGCTGCCTTTGCAGATGCAACCGCCGCATTGATTTCTTCATCAGTTGCAAACGGCACACGCGCCAAAACTTGTTGCGTCGCTGGATTCACCACATCGCGCCATACGGTTGTTTTCGACTCAACAAATTTACCATTGATGAGGAGTTTGACGGTTGGAATTGGGGTCGTCATAGTAAATTTCCTTAGATCTTCAAGTAGTTGAGTTGAATAATCTGTTTTTATCGAGTTAAGTCGGCGCCTTTCATGCAAATCATGGTACGGCGCATAGGCATTAAATTTAGCTATACGATAGGCGAGGTCATCACCTTGTCGCTATGCTAGATTGATTCAAATTAAATGAGTAAATTTGCCATATTCTGTTAAATAAAAGTGATAACATCCTGTATCTAAAATTAAATACTTAATCAGCCAGATGAAGAAAAATACCGTCTCCATCCATTTTGTAAAGTCAGCTATTCACAAATTACAAAAACAAGAATTTGATATTAAAGAAATTTTATTATCTTCTGGAATTAACCCGATACTTCTGCACAACCCAGAAACACGGGTTGAAGTCGTACAATTTAGTCGTTTATGGTTGAATGTTGCTCGAAATCTTAATGATGAATTTTTTGGACAAGATTCACATGGAATGAAAGTGGGTAGTTTTGCCTTTTTGTGTCGAACTCTAATTCACTGTAAAACCCTAAAAATTGCTTTGCAGACCATGCTACGTTTTTTTAATTTATTGTTGAATGATTATAAAAGTGAATTGGTGATTGAAGGGCAATATTGCCATATTCGAATTCAGGAAATTAAAAAATTGGATTCAGCGCATGTTTTCGGACATGAAACCTTATTGATTTTACAACATGGAATTGCTTGCTGGCTGGTTGGGCGTCGAATTCCTATTTTACAGGCAGGTTTTGCCTATTCCGAACCTGACTATAGTCAAGAATATTATTTGATGTACTCCCAAGAGTTACTGTTCGATCAACCTTTTACTTTATTTCGTTTCGATTCACAGTATTTAAATTTACCCCTGATTCAAAATGAAAAAACGGTACAGACATTTATTCAGCAAGCACCTGCAAATATCGTTTTAAAATATAAAAATCATTCAAGTTTTTCTGCGACCATCCGAAAAATATTACGTGCAACAGCAAGTAGTGAATGGCCAGATTTTGACTATTTTGCGAAACATCTCAATATGACGCGATCAACTTTACATCGTCGGTTAGAAGAGGAAGGATTACCTTTCCAAAAGATTAAGGATCAGTTGCGTTGCGATATGGCAATGACAGCCCTAGCTCAAAGTCGTCAAAGCGTGATGGAAATTTCCACAGAGCTTGGCTTTGCTGAACCAAGCGCTTTTCATCGTGCATTTAAAAAATGGGCGAATTGCACGCCCAATCAATATCGACAGCGTCATCATTTTAACGCTGAAAAATAAGATTTATAGATAAACGCTCGTTTAATCAAAAATCTTTTCAGCTGCTTGAAACGGCAAGCTCACCACATCTATTGCCACAGCAAATGGTAGTAGCGCCAGTTTCTCTAATGGATTCATACCTGATTTAGACTTATAGGTTTCTTGCTTATTGGTATATATCGTCACTTGATACGGTTTGCTTAATGCTTTTAATGCGCTGAGATTATTGGCTGCTGGATAAACAACGCCAGCGAGCTTAATATCGAAGCAAAAGCGTTGCGCTTGCATCCGCTCATCACTTGAAGTTGAACACTCTTTTGCACCATTTTCGATGAAAAATTCAAGATCTTTTTTGCCCAAATCTTGCTTGAGTTTGACATAAGACAAGGGCAACGTCCCTGAAAAATAACCATCATTCTTTTCTGAATAAAAATTTAAATCTCGGGTAATTTGAATATTTTTAGGATCTAATTTACTTATTAAGCTAACAAATTGCATGCCACCTTGAGTCAAAATATAACTGTTCTTTTGACCTGCAATCACAATACTGTCTTTCGGTAAATTTGCAGCGAGCTGGGCTGGTCGACCAAAAGCAACAACACGGTCTTCGACCAAATTCACTTGCGTAGTTCGAGTATGAGTAGCGTGATTCTTTTTGATCAACGTTGATGTCGCACATCCAGAAACAAGTAATGAGCCAATAATCGAGACAACACCAATTTTCCCTATACGTAGCACTTTATTCTCCATTTATTTATCTTGATGATTTAAATTTTTTAATTCTTCGTGTATTAAAGCACAAGTACTCGGTTACGTCCCTGTGCTTTGGCACGATACAATAACGCATCAATCATTTCAATAAAGTGCGTAGCAGTATCGCTTTTCTTAGGCACGATTGAACCAACGCTACAACTGGCAGTCAATGAAATGTGCTGGTTGTCATTATAAAGAATCGGTGTCGTTTCGATTGAAAGACGAATCCGCTCTGCAATTTCAACAGCATCCTCTTGATGGGTTGAAGGTAAAATCAGGATAAACTCTTCACCACCGACACGGGCCGCAAGATCTCCAACGCGAATTTGTGATTTGAGCAATTGTGCAATTTGCTTCAGTGCTAAATCCCCAACATGATGCCCATAGCGATCATTACAATGTTTAAAGAAATCAATATCGGTCATGATGATGGATATGGGAGTTTGCGAATCTAACGCATTTTCCCATTCACGTGCTAAAACAATATCATATAAACGTCGATTGGCAATTTCAGTTAAACCATCTTGGTATGAGTATACTTCCAGTTCTTGTTTCAGCCGAATCAATTCATCTTCATTTTTTTTGCGTTCGCTAATGTCAAACATAAAGCCGACTAAAGCTTCCGTTTCGTTATTCGAGCGAATCACATGCACCACATCTCGAATCCAAACATAGCTGCCATCTGCTTTCAACGCACGATAATCGGCTTCATGGTCAATACCTTCTTTCGATTGTGCAACACACATACCAACGACGCGATCACGATCATCTGGGTGCATCCGCTCTACCCAATCATTCACACTGACCCAAGGATCTGTTTCCCAACCCAACAGTTCTTGAATTTGTGGGCCGATATAAGTGAACTGCATACTTTGCCAGTCAATTTTCCACGGAATAGCCTTGGTCGACTCCAAAAGTGTCTTATAAAATGTATGATCAAAGCCTGTGGTGCTGCGTTTAACTTCAATTTTCTCGTTCATTACCGCATTACTCATCTTTCACACCATGCGCTCTATTTATCTACGGCTTTGTTGCACAAAGATTTGAAATGCAAAGCGCCCCTAATTGAGCCAAATTT
>DAOMAH010000097.1:0-6404 GCA_035426725.1 Acinetobacter sp. | reverse complement strand
ATCACCACCGCCCACACCGAAAATCTGTTCTTCATGTCCGCAGTTGGAGCAGATATGCGTCGACATATTTTCAACCACGCCCAATACAGGAATATTCACTTTATTAAACAGTTCAATACCCTTTACAGCATCCATAAGCGCGACATTTTGCGGTGTCGTGACAATAATCGCACCTGTTACAGGAATACGTTGTGCAAGTGTTAGCTGAATATCACCCGTGCCAGGTGGCATATCAATGACCAATACGTCTAAATCTGGCCATAGGGTTTGATTGAACAGTTGCATCAAAGCCCCAGTCGCTTTCGGCCCACGCCATGCCACAGGAGTATTTTCCGCACCAATCAAATGTCCAATAGAAAGCACCGCCAAACCGTGGGCTTCCAAAGGCACAAAGTGCTCATTTTCAATTTGTGGTGTTTTTCCTGCATTACCTAGCATGGTTGGGATACTTGGCCCATAAATATCGGCATCCAACACACCAACTTTTAAACCGAGCTGTTGTAATGCCAGTGCAAGGTTCACTGTGGTGGTGGATTTGCCTACACCACCTTTACCAGATGAAACCAAGATCACATTTTGAATACGTGCATGCGCTGCTACGTCACGTTGCTGAGGTGCAGCTTTTTGAATGGGTGGATTGTTTGGATCGGCTTCTACTTTTGCAGACGCATCCATGACTGGCGGCAAGTTGCTATTTTCTGCTTTTGGTTTCGATGAGCAGCTATGACCTGCTTCACCATGCGCAGCAGATTGTTGCGGATGCTTTTGTTGAATAATATGAAGGTTTAGCTCTTGGATGCCACACTTTTCTAAGGCTTCAGCAAGTTCATCATGAATTTGTTGTAAGTGATTTTTTTCTTCAGGAAAAGTATTCATGGTCAATTGCAAGATACGCCCTTGAACATTGACTTGGCTAATCCGTTCTTTTAAGGCATTTTGCGAATGTGGCAAGGTGTAATCTTGTAAAATTGCCTGAATTTGTTCTTCGTTAACCTCTTGCGCAGGCGAAAAAACAGATTTTAAGGAAGACAACCACGACATTTTGCTACTCCAAAAACAGATCAACACTTCACTGACTTTGGCTAGTTTAGCAGTATTGCGTTATAGACGCTCATATCTAAGTCGGCAATCCTGCATTTCCTACAGTTAGCACTGAGATATGAGCGTGATGTATTTAGGTTTTATCGCTGTCGTTAGTGTCGCCTTTGAGTTTATTTAAAGTATCTGTCGCCGCTTTTTTCAAATCTTCAAATTTAGATCCTGCTTGCGCTTTTAAATCATCAAGTTTCGCGGTAGCTTCATCTTTTAGTTCAGCCGCTTTTGCTTTGGCATCTTCAAGTTTACTGCTGGCTTCATCTTTGAATTGATCAAATTTTTCTTGAACAGCATGTTGAGTATCTTCAAGTTTGGCTTTAATGCCATCGACTTTTTCTGACACAGCTTGTTTGTTTTCAGAACTGGTATCAGAAAGGTTAGATTTCAAACTCTCAATTGCTTGCTCACCCTTTGCCTTCAATTCTCCAGCGGTATTTTTTAAGTTGTCTAATTTATCATTGCTCATGATGTGTCCTCACGTGGGTTGATTATAAAAGTGGTGTAATACAAACATATTTATAGCGTGTTTCGCTTAGTTTTTGAGAACTTGCTGCAAATTGAAACAAATGGAATACAGGAAGATTGATCTTTGCGATGGATATAGATGCTGGGCTAATCCCAAGCTTAAAAATTGAATTCTGTTTTTCCATCATTTTATAGATGCCGTAAATTTTTATCAAAAACGATTAAAATATAAATAGATAGATCGGCTATACTTTTGAGATATTTAAATCATCGACTTACATTGCCAGAACTATATATATGAATGAAAATGAACTCTTAGAAATCCAAAATGAACTTCAAGCTCAAAAAAAACGGCTGAAATACATTCTTTCAAGTAAAAAAAGAATCCAAAATATGATTGATTCTTTTGAAGGTGATTTAGCTGAGCAATTAATACCTGTGATTCATCAACAGAGTGATGATAAAGCACCTGTTGAAAGTAGTCTTGCACTGGCGATTTGTTGGAAATTTTCTAAAGTTGAATTTCCCACAACGGTACATTGGTGTAGTGAAATCAGTATTAGTGACTTGAGTATAAAAGACGAGTTTACCGTTGTGATTAAGGCACAAGCTTGGTTAGGGACTTTAGGAAGTGATGAACTTTGGCAAACGCCACTCTTTGCTGAAATCACTGTTGACCCAAAGATCAATCTTTTAAAAAGCTATCACATGCATTTTTTGTCTAAAGGCAAAATTATCTCGCTTAGAAAAAATTCAAAGCAAAGTGTGACAGTTAAACAAATGCAGAGTATGTAATCCTTTGGGGTGCATACTTTTTAAATTAAGCTAATATCAGCTTCTTCTGACGCATTTTACCCATCACAAAATAACAACTATTCGCACTCATACATCCTAAAGCTAAAATTGGTAACATCGCTAAATACATCACGATACCTATTTTTAAAGTTGAAAAATCAAACGGATTCACTTGATCTTCGAATAAAATCATCGCAACCAGAAATGTCCAAGCCGTTAAAACCACAAAGCTTATTTTAAAAAACTGAGATAAATCAAAAATCTTTGTCGGTCGCTTCAATAGAGCCAAAACAATCAAATAAAAAATGAAAGCCAAAATGATGAGGATTGGAGTCAGATACATCATCACTTCCATGCCATCGCTTACTACATGAATTAGATGATTGCGCCGAAAATTTAAGAACAGGCAAAATGGAATCACAAAACTAAAAACAGAAACTAGACTTGCGCATGATGATGCACAGAATAAACTCCAAGACCTCATGGTTATCTCCAAATATTGACCATGAAGCCATTTTCAATGAAATAAATGTGTTTCGATTGAAGCCAACGTGAAGCTTAGATGAAGTTTTTAAATCACCGTCGTGATTTATGATTGCAAAGATTTCACTGATTCCCTTGTGCAAGTAAGTGCCAAGTCATGTAAAATCATCCGCCTTGCTATACGAATGAGAGAACCACATCCGTGCGTAACATTTTAGTCACTAACGCCCTTCCATACGCCAACGGCCCGATCCACATGGGTCACTTACTCGGTTATATTCAAGCCGATATTTGGGTTCGTGCGATGCGAGCAATGGGTCATGATGTGACTTATGTATGTGCGGATGATGCGCATGGCACGGCGATTATGCTACGTGCTGAAGCCAATGGCATTTCACCTGAAGCGCAAATTGCCAATGTTCAGAAAGAACATATTCGTGATTTTGATGGTTTTGGCGTACATTTCGATCATTATGATTCAACGCATAGCGATGAAAACCGCGTTCGTGCATCTGAAATTTATGTGAAAAACCGTGAAGCAGGCAATATTGCTATTCGCCCTGTAAACCAGTTGTTTGATCCTGAAAAAGGCATGTTCTTATCTGACCGTTTCATTAAAGGCACTTGTCCTAAATGTAAATCGGAAGATCAATACGGTGATGCCTGCGAAGTCTGCGGTACGACGTGTAACGCAATTGAGTTGATCGACCCAAAATCAACCTTGAGCGGTGCAACGCCAGTTGAAAAGTCATCAGATCACTACTTCTTTAAACTACCGAATTTCTCGGAATACTTACAAAAATGGACACGTGACCAAGGTCGTTTACCTGTTTCAATTGCCAATAAGTTGGATGAATGGTTTGAAGCGGGTTTATCGGACTGGGATATTTCACGTGATGCGCCATATTTCGGTTTTGAAATTCCAGATGCGCCAAATAAATATTTCTATGTTTGGGTCGATGCGCCAATTGGTTATATGTCGAGTTTTGAGAACTACATTAAAGCCAAACGCCCTGATTTAAGTTTTGACGACTTTTGGAAGAAAGACAGCGATAAAGAAGTCTATCATTTCATTGGTAAAGACATTGTTTACTTCCACGCACTGTTTTGGCCTGCAATGCTTGAAGGCGCAAATTACCGCACGCCATCAGGTTTATTCGTGAATGGTTTCTTGACGGTAAACGGTCAGAAGATGTCAAAGTCTCGTGGCACATTTATCAAAGCTGAAACGTATTTAGAGCATTTAAACCCTGAATATTTACGCTATTACTTCGCCTCTAAACTGTCGGATAAAGTTGAAGATTCAGATTTAAACTTGGAAGATTTTGTTCAGAAAGTGAATTCTGACTTAGTTGGTAAAGTGGTGAATATTGCCAGTCGTTGTGCAAAATTTATTAATACCAATTTTAACAATACACTTTCAGATACATGCGCTGAACCTGAACTGGTTCAAAGCTTTATAGATGCAGGTGCTTCAATTGCAGCGCAGTATGAATCACGTGAGTTTTCTGCGGCGATTCGTGAAATCATGGCATTGGCGGATAAAGCCAACCAATATATTGATGAGAAAAAACCGTGGGCGCTTGCCAAGCAAGAAGGTCAAGAACAACAAGTTCATGATGTATGTTCTGTAGGCATTAATTTATTCCGTCAATTGGCAGTCTACTTAGCACCTGTATTGCCAACGCTCGCGGCTCAAGTTCAAGAGTTCTTAAAACTAGACCGCTTTGACTTTGCTTCTGCTCAAACGGCATTGGTTGATCATGAAATTGCATTGTTCCAACCTTTAATGCAACGTGTTGATCCTAAAGCGGTTGCTGCAATGGTTGATGCATCTAAAGATTCTTTAGCTGCTGCGGCTGAACCTGTCAAAGTGGAAAAGAAAAAAGAGAAGAAAGCCGAGAAAAAACCTGAGCCAAAAGTTGGTGAGGCTGCTCTTAACACAAGCACTATTGGCATTGAAGATTTTATGAAGGTTGATTTGCGTGTTGCTCAAGTGCTTGAAGCAGCAACCGTTGAGGGTTCAGATAAACTTCTGCAACTGACTTTAAATGTAGGTGAATCTGAACCGCGTAATGTGTTTAGTGGTATTCGTGAGTTTTATCAGCCTGAAGATTTAAAAGGCAAATTGGTGGTGATGGTGGCTAACCTTGCACCACGTAAAATGCGTTTTGGTATTTCAAACGGTATGGTACTTGCAGCAGGAAATGGCGAAGGCGTTTGGGTGATTTCACCTGAAACTGGCGCTAAAGCGGGTGATAAGGTTTCTTAAAGTAAATTACTTTAAAAGGCTTCTGCGGAAGCCTTTTAAATATGCTTAACTTACTACATCAATTTAATAAGAAAAAATTCATGAAAAATAAAATCTTAGGCTCAGCATTTACATGTTATGGGCCGTTCATCGGCACTTGGATTATTGTCATCAGCCTCCATATTTTACTGTATCAAGACAATCCAACTCGTTTTTTAGCAGGTCTCGTCACGCCTAGTATAGTTATCCCGATGCTGATTCTAATGCTGATTGCGATTGTAGTCGGCTATGTCATCGGTTACATTCCTGCTTTTATCACAGGTGAATTATTTTTACATATATTTAAGAATAAATTAGCAAAGGCGAATTTATACCAAGTTATCGCTTATGGCAGTTTGACTAGTTTCTTATGGACACCTGTTTCATTACTACTTTCACAATCTTCTCAGGAATGGCTGCAGCCTTTTTTATACCTACAATTTGTTTTCTTCCTGCCAATTACTGTTATTTGTGCCGTTATTGAATGGAAAAAGCTGAAATTAATTGACAGATAATATTTGAAAAATTTAGCTTTTTTACCTTTAAATTTTAGGGAAAAATAAAAATCTTATAGAGAAATTAACCGCTACAATGTAGTCAAATTCATTTTCTATCATTCCACATGTTTGATCACATTGCCCTAGCCACGCCCTATCAAACTATAAATCTTCCCTACCCTGTTCAGCTCACTATTAAACGACTTGACCAAATTCATCCCCACATCTCAGGCAACAAATTTTTCAAACTGAAATACAACCTACTCGCAGCTCAAGAACAAGGCTTGAATCAGGTATTAACCTTTGGCGGTGCATTTTCCAATCATATTGCCGCAACGGCTTTTGCCGCCCACCATTTTGGTTTTCAAAGTATTGGTATTATTCGGGGGGATGAACTCGCGCATCAAATGCTGAATCCAACCTTAGCAATGGCACAGCAATTAGGGATGCAACTGCATTTTGTCAGCCGAGCCGAATATCGTTTACGCCACGACATAGATTATTTACATCAATTACAACAGCGATATCCGAACAGCTATATTATTCCTGAAGGCGGCAGTAATGCCCTTGCCATTCAAGGCTGCCAAGAAATATTGTCGGATGATGATTTACAAAACTTTGATGTGATTTGTTGCGCCGTCGGTACAGGTGGAACGATAGCAGGTCTTATCGAAAGTAGTGCCAGTCATCAACATATTTTAGGATTTTCAGCGTTAAAAGGTGATTTCCTAAAACAAGATATTCAGCATTGGACGAAGAAAACCAATTGGTCTTTGAGC
>DAOMAH010000096.1:0-6461 GCA_035426725.1 Acinetobacter sp. | reverse complement strand
TGAGCTTAAATGTTCAATTGACCCAGAAACTTTAGGAAAAAATCCTGAGGGGCGCAAAGTCAAAGGCGTGATTCATTGGGTATCGGCTACGAAAGGCATTCCTGCTGAAGTTCGTATTTACGATCGTTTATTTACTGAAGCTGCACCAGATGCAGACGATGATTTCTTGGCACATCTAAATCCAGAATCGCTGCAAGTGGTACAAGCAGTGATTGAACCAGCTTTAGCACAAGCCAAACCTGAAGATCGTTTCCAGTTTGAGCGAGAAGGTTATTTCGTTGCAGATCAGCACGATCATGACGCGGTTAAGCCAGTGTTCAACCGTATTCTAGATTTAAAGGATAGTTTTAAAATAAAGTAAGCAGTAAAGTACTGCTCATAAGCTTTTGTAGTTTTAACGCTATGGTGAGAATTATATAAAGCTTGTGAGAGAGGGCTATTTTTACTGTATTCGGCTCAACTTGCTGTTGTACCCATCGAATTAAGTTGGAAAAATAAAGTTAATAAAAAAGGTCTAGTAATAGACCTTTTTTATTAGCATATATTTTAAGCATTTGGGCTAATGTGATAAAAATAAATGACCATGATAAATAGCAAAAAAGAGGTTGATATTAAATATGTGTTTACTGTGTTAAAGCTTTTCACAAACTTTAAAATATCCATTGCATTACCATCATCTGTTGTATGAAGTGTGTAGAATAATTAATATATTCGAAAATATATTACCTGCACTATTATAGAGATAATGGTATGTTTTTTCAGCAGGACTTTTGTTGTTTTTATTTTATGTAAAAATATTGTAGCAATAACTGTTTGATTTTTGTTAATAAATTTCGTCACTATTCACAGTAAAAGTAACTTTATAATGATACGTAAGTAACACATTTATTAGATTTTGTAGAATGAAACAACTTTCTATGAATTTATGAATTTATGAATAATAATAGTGGTTTTGTTTTCTAATCGTTTGGCATATTCTAAATTATCTTGACGTAATTGCTGAATAGACAAATTTGCATGACGCAATTCACAAGTATGTCCAATTAACCATTTCTCAAAATTGTGTTGGGTAATTTCTAAATGGAACTGCAAGGCTAAAATATTATTACCAATACTAAAAGCCTGATTGGGGTAAATCTCTGAACTGGCAAGCAATGTTGCATTTGGTGGTAAGTCAAAAGTATCGCCGTGCCAATGTAAAACAGCTGTATCCTTGAATGGTTCTAAAATATTCGATTCAATCGATTTAATCTCAAGCGGACTCCAACCGATTTCCTTTTGATGTCCTGCATAAACTTTTGCCCCTAAAGCATGCGCAATCAATTGCGCACCTAGGCAAATTCCAATTGTAGGTTTCTGATCTTGTAAGCGTTGTTTTAAGCCTGCAATTTCATCAACTAAAAAAGGATAATCTTCTGTTTCATATACACCAATCGGACCGCCTAAAATAATGGTGAGTCCTTCATAATTCAAAGCAAGAGCAAGATTATCCACGCCCGCTTCAAAATAGCGAACGCGAAAACCAAGTTGGTAAAAAATATCTTCTAATGATCCTAAATCTTCAAAAGCTAGATGTTGTATGGCATAGACGGTTTTGGGTAAATCTTTTGACATATTCATTCATCACTAGAAGAGTATTAATGGTACTAGGTTAGGCAAATTTCTGTTCAAGCCATGCAAATAAGTCTTGATATACTTTTTGGCGCACAGGTGGCGCAGAAAGCACTAAATCGTGTAAACCATTTTGGATTGAAACAGTTTGTACATCGCCTTTAATTCTTTTGGCATGATGAGTCATGTCTTTTACATCTAAAATCACATCGCTTTGTTGTGCATCAAGTCCCCATTTTTTTGGAAATTTTGATTGATGTGAATGCATCATTAACATTGGGATATTCAGTTGAACACCTTTATGAATTTCCTTTTGTCCTTCACGAATTGCATGCACAAAACACAACTGTACAAAAGGCATCGACTTGGGTTTCCAGTCTAAATTAAAGTCCCATTCACCATTAAATGTTTTATGCAAACTAGGCACATACCAGGGATTCAAACCACTTGGAAATTTAATATTTGGACAATATTTTCCGACTTTCCCAAGCAAAGGTATGCCTAGTTTTTTCTCGATGATACTTTTATAAAAATCATAAAATGGACTATTTGCCCATAACGCTTTAATCAATGGATGATTTGGGTAATGCGCTGCATATAAAGTGGTGATTAAACCGCCAGTAGAATGACCTGCCAATAGCACTTGATCGTGTTGCTCTTGACCAATGATTTGAAGTGACTTGGTAATTTCAGCATCATATTCACGTAAATCACGCACGTAATAGAGCGTTTGATGTGGCAATTTTGAACGACCATATTTACGAAGATCAAGCGCATAGAAATCATAACCATGCTGGTTGAATTGATCCGCCATTTCTGTTTGGAAAAAATAATCGGTAAATCCATGGATATACAGCACAGCTTTTTTGGTTGGCTGCGCTGCTTTTTTTCGGACTAAAGTTGCAACGACTTTGCCATTATAATCATCAGCAAAATTTAAAGTCATTTGCTCATAGTTTGAACCAAGAACATCGGGTTGATAAAGTGAAGTATTTAATGAGTTCATTGTTATAGAAAGTCGTTAGAAGTTATTTATCACATTAAATGAAAACATCTAGATGTCAATGCAACGATGAGTGAATCAAGGTCTTAAAATTCGCTTTCAGTTTTTATTTTTCTGAAAAAATCGTTAAGCTATGGGCTGTTGTTTTTGACTGATGAAATTATGAAACAAGAGACTGCACTCAACTTACTTAAAACTGGCGAAAATGTTTTTTTAACAGGTTCAGCGGGTGCAGGTAAAACCTATACGTTGAATCAATATATTCAATATCTAAAAGTACGCAAAGTGCCTGTGGCAGTTACTGCTTCAACTGGCATTGCCGCAACACACATGAACGGTATGACCATTCATACATGGGCAGGTATTGGCATTAAAGATCGTGTAAATGATGATGATCTTAAACGAATGAAAGAACGTAAATATTTAAAAGAGCATTTAGAAAATGCCCAAGTGTTAATTATTGATGAAATTTCGATGTTACATGCCAAGCAATTGAATTTGGTTAATCAAGTTTTAAAATATTTTAAAGAAAGTGATGAAGCCTTTGGTGGCATTCAAGTCATCGTCGCTGGCGATTTTTTTCAGTTACCGCCTGTGGGGAAGAAAGAAGAAATTAATCGGGACAAATTTTGTTTTATGTCCGATGCTTGGGTCGAAGCGAAATTTCGTATTTGTTATCTGACTGAGCAGCATCGTCAAGATGATGAAGTGCTGAATCATATTCTTAATGCGATACGTGCCCAAAATATTCAAAGTGATCATCTCACGGCATTACAACAATCGCGTCAGCAAGACATTGGTGAAACCTTTACTCGGCTTTATACCCATAACATGGATGTCGATCAGATTAATTATCAGCACTTGAATGAAATTGATCAGGAAAGTCATCAGTTCAATGCCGTACTCGATGGTAATGATAAACTGCTAGAAACTTTAAAATCGTCAGTGCGTGCACCTGAAGAATTAACCTTAAAGAAACATGCCAAAGTCATGTTTGTAAAAAATAATTTTGATTTGGGTTTTATCAATGGCAGTTTGGGCGAAGTCATTGGTTTTGAAGAAGATGACAAGTGTGGCATGTTGCCTAAAGTCAAATTGACCGATGGCACAACCTTATTGGTAGAACCAGAAACATGGTCGGTTGAAAATGAAGCAGGAAAAGCCATTGCTAGTTTTCAACAAATTCCACTACGTTTGGCATGGGCGATTACTATTCATAAAAGCCAAGGTATGACGCTTGAAGCTGCCGAAATCAATCTCACCCATACTTTTGAAAAAGGTCAGGGTTATGTGGCGTTATCCCGTTTGAAATCGCTCACAGGGCTGAAATTACTGGGTTTTAATGAAAAAGCCCTTGAACTAGATAGCTTGGCGATTAAAGCAGATCGTCGGTTTCAGGAATTATCTACCGAAGCAGAAACGCATTTTGCTGAAATGGATTTGACCACACAACACAATGCGTTTATTCGGCATTGTGGTGGTACTTTAAATGCGACTGAAATTTCTCGCAATGAAAAGAAACTGAGTAAAAGCAGTAAGCAAAGTTACGCGGCTGCAACCTTAGATGAAACGCGTGCATTGTTTGAAGAAGGCTATGAAATTGAAGATATTGCACATGAGCGCGGTTTAACACCTGCGACGATTATTAACCATTTGGCGCGGCTGCATAAGGAGCAGGGTTTAGATATATCTGTTGCAAATCCTGGTGATGATGTGGTGGAAGAAGTTCGTAAAATTTACAAAAAATTAAGTAAACGCCAAAATCCTGAACATTTTAGTGAAGACGGTTCAATCAAATTACGTCCGATTGTAGAATCCACTAGCCCCAAAATGGCCTATGACCAAGTACGGTTGGCATTATTATTTATTGAGTAAAGATATGAAATTAAACTGAATTTATTCAAATATAAATATTTTTACCGCGTGAAATAGTGGTCTTGATGCTTACATCTTCGACAAATTAAAGAGACATAATCTTTTGCATCATAGTCCACAGTCAGGTCATTTGAACCGCAATACATGCAACGCTTTACTGAGTAAAAATTTAATCGTGCTTCAATTTTTCGCCAAGATTTCCAAATGGGTTGAAAAAATATGGTTTCGTCAAAACCTAGAAATTTATACAACAAAATTTCACTCATTTTACTCAATGGAATATTGTGTGGTCTTGGAAGTGTGCTGGTTTCCCAATGTTCATTCAAACTTCGTTCACGGTATTGCTCCAAAGTTTTTTTCAGCAAATTAGTGTTGATAAATTTGTCATTTCTGGATTGTAAGGCTTTTTGTTTATATAAATATTCAAGTGCATTTTGGATCAGATAATAAATCTGCCCAACTGCTAGATTTTCCATTAAACGATAACAAAAAGTTTGAAAATGACGATTCCCAGCAATTTGAATATTCCAAGTACGGCAATAAAATTGCATGAATTGCACAATTTCTTGGTATAGCACTAAATACAGCGCCTCTTTGACCTCATCGGTATTTTTAAAGGGAAGTCCTGAACTTAAATCTTCGTAAAACCAATGTCTTAATTGTTGCGAAACGCTAAATAGACTGGGGTCATCATATCCATCTAATCGTATATTTAAATAATACTGTTCTGTTTCAAGCCCATGTGCATGTGGTTTTAAAATCCCGAGTTTCAGCAACTCTTGCACAATATGATTTTGAAATAAGTAATTCGGGGTGTGGGTATGATATTTAATTTTCTGCCAATGAATTGATTCATCATGTTGAATGTCTTCACGTGCGTAATGATCTAAAACACTCAATAAAAATAACTTATAGATAAAATTCAGTTGATTCAGTTGATAGATCACTTCATCTTTTATTTTATTTTTCCGCTGTTCTTGTTGCAGTGTCTGTTGCGTCAGTTTTTTTCGTTGCGCCGTGCATTGTGCGCAATGACAATTTAATTTACTGTCACTTTTAAAAACACGATGTTGACAATGGCTACATTCGTGAAATTGAAATTCTTGAGTATATTGTTCCGCCTCAATCCAAAACATTGAAGCCTGACATAAAGGGCATGAGCTACTTTCATCTAACTGTTTTTGTAGAATCTGTAACTCCATTCAGCTTTAACTCATCATCTGGAAAATGAAGATTATACATTGCCACATACTGAAGCAGTGCAAAGATTTATCCAATCTGAAAGTTTTGCTCGAATTGCCCAATAAATCTTAAAAGAAAGAACAATGAGAGTTTCAAGGCTTTTATATTTTTATAAGTATGTTAAATTCTTTAAATGCGCAGGATAAAACATTGCAGATTATTAACAAAAGGACTTCTAGTGATGACACGTAAACTATTGTTAAAATGCATGCTAGGTTTGGTAGTCGGATTTAGTAGTGTTGTAAGCTACGCAGCTCCACTCGAAGGTTTCTGGAGAACGATTGATGATAAAACAGGTCAACAAGTTTCAATCGTCGAAATTAAAAAGAAAGCTGATAATACTTATGGTGTAACGGTGGTGTATCGTTATCCACAGCTCGGCAGTACGCAAGTGCTTGCGAATTGCGTGAAATGTCCAGCACCTTTTAAAGATAAACCGATTTTAGGTCTTGAAATTTCTTGGGGAATAAAAGAAGATCCAAACAAACCAAATGAGTTTATTAACGGTCGTATTTTAGAACCTAGAACAGGGAATATTTATAAGGGCAAGGCTAAGCTATCACCTGATGGTAAGCGAGTGCGTATGCGAGGTTATATTGGCGTCTCTTTACTTGGACGTTCTCAAGTTTGGATTCGAACTCAAGGTGCAACACCTTAATGGCATTCACTATAGAATTTTTCTATTTTTCTAAATATGTTAAATTCTTTAAATGCATTATGATAAACAGCG
>DAOMAH010000095.1:0-6467 GCA_035426725.1 Acinetobacter sp. | reverse complement strand
AAGCACAAATTGAAGCCATGCAAGATGGAATCCGTAAGGCAACACCAGAACATTTGGGTGCGATGTTGCGTCAAGTCAGCAGTTTAAAGAAATTGACACAAGACTTAGGTGATTTGGCTCAAGCCGATGCACAACAATTAACGTGTTATTTTTCTGACGTAAATCCGTGGGATGTGGTTTTACAGGAAGTCGAAAACTTTAAATCGACTTTGGAGCAGCATCAGCTTGAACTTAGTTTGGCAGGTGAGGGCGCGGCTTTATCTTTAGATCGTGATCGCTTTAAACAAATCATTGTTAATTTGATAGGCAATTGCGTTCGTTATACCGAACAAGGTGGAAAAATCCACATTCATACGCAACAAAATGCACAACAATGGACGCTCTATGTCGATGATAGTCCATTCGGACTGAGTGATGAACAGTTGGCACGTTTAGGTGAGCGGTTTTATCGTGTAGATGATTCTCGCACCCGTAGCACAGGTGGAACAGGGTTGGGCTTGGCACTGTCTTGTCAGTTAGCACAAGCCTTAGGTGGCTCTCTCAAATTTGAGCATTCGCCTTTAGGTGGTTTACGTTGTGTACTTACTTTTCCAAAAAATTTAATCGCTAAATAGAAACAGGATAAAAACCATGAAACATATTATGTTGGTAGAAGATGAAGTTGAACTGGCGCAACTGGTACGTGATTATTTAGAAGCGGCGGGTTTTGAAGTCAGTATGTTTCATGATGGGCAAGATGCTTATACGCATTTTCAGCAACGAAAACCAAGCCTAATGATTTTGGATTTGATGGTGCCACGTATGGATGGTCTCACAATCTGCCGTAAAGTGCGTGAGCAATCGGACTTGCCTATTATTATGGTGACGGCACGGACTGAAGAAATTGACCGTGTACTGGGTTTAAACATGGGCGCAGATGATTATATTTGTAAGCCTTTTAGCCCGAAAGAATTGGTGGCACGTGTGCAAGCGGTTTTGCGTCGTTTAGAGCGTAAAGCTGAGCCTGATCAGAACGAATTGTTCCGTATTGATAAAGCACAGCAACGAGTTTGGTATCAACAAAAAGCGTTAACGTTAACACCGACTGAGTTTCGTTTATTGGAATTGTTCTTGGAACATTTGGGGCAAGTTTATTCACGTGCACAACTGTTAGATCATATCAACCCAGACAGTTTTGATGTCGCAGACCGTGTTATTGATAGCCATATTAAAAACTTGCGCCGTAAAATTACAGACGCTGCTGAAACGGGGAATCGCCATGAATGGATTCAAGCGGTGTATGGCGTGGGTTATCGCTTTGAATATCCTGATGAGTAATTGCTTTTAAATAAGAATAAAAAGGCAGATAAGTTATTCTTATCTGCCTTTTTATGGCGCCGATTTTAATAGAGCAATCCGTTTTTGCTGCATTTTGTTGAGTTTGTTGACCACCAACTCGTAAGAGTTTAGAACTAAGTCTTGAACCAACTCTTCATCCAAATGCTCACCTTCAAATACAGAAATCCAGTGCTGTTTATTCATGTGCCAACCGGTATGGATGTAAGGATAAATATCTCGTAGCATGGTGCCATGATCAGGATTAACTTTTAAATTGATTGCGGCTTTATCATGTAAATGAAAGCTCAACATAAACACTTTATCAATTACTTTAAAGACATCATAACCCTCACCAAAAGGCTGAGTCACGGTTACTTCAGGTAAGCCTCGTGTTGTTTTTAAGACAAGTTGATGTAAAAACATAAGCTGACTCTACTCAATCGCGTTGTGGATAATCACAACTTTACCCACAGAAAATGTGGATAGTTTTAAAAATTATGGATGAATAATAATTTTAGTTTTATCGTTAACAAGCTGCCATATTTCATCCATATCTGAATTTGTAACTGCAATACAACCCAAAGTCCAATCTTTGCGAGGCATGTAGCTTGCTGTTGCTGGGAGTGAATCTATTCGCTTAGGGAAACTGCCATGAATCATCACATCACCACCAGCGGCTTGATTTTGCTGTTTGGCATAAGCGCTATCCGCAGTGTTAGGGTAGGAAATATGCAAAGACTTATAGAACGCACTTTTAGGATTACGCCAGTCAATTGAATACGTTCCTTCGGGTGTTTTGCCATCACCTTCAAATTGCTTATGTCCAACTGGATTAAAACCTAAACGCATGGGGTAACTTCGTATCACCGCATCATGATGTTTCAGTTGCAGTAGACGTTTGCCTTTAAAAACTTCAATTGATGTAATCGGCGTAGTTTCATTCAGCTTTTGTATATCTTGTGCCGAAAGTGGCTTGTGTATTGGCGTAGATGTCGGCAAGTACTTTTCAAATTTATAAAAAGCTAATCCGCCTAAAATAATAAGTAGTACTAATCCAATCATAAGCCCTAATTTCATTATCTTTTTTCCTAAGACGAACAACTCACATAAATTTCAGGCACATCGCTTGGCAAGGGTGCTGTATCTTGTGCAGTTTCCAAGTCAGTTTGCTTTTGATAAGGCTGATTCAACAGCTTAAATAAACGATCCACTTCACTAAAATCACCACGTTCAGCTTGCTCAATGGCTTTTTGCGCCATGTGATTACGCAGAATATACTGCGGATTTACTTGCTGCATGGTTTGATTCAATTCATCGGTATTTTGGTGTTGCCGAATATTGTGATAATGGGTGAGAAAATCATCAAACTGCTGCACATGAATGCAATCATCTCGAAGTGTTTTGTAATCTTGTTGCTGCAAACGAATAAAACTTTGGGTGTAATCCAGTTGTTCGGTTTGTAAAATCCTGAGAAATGCAAAACTACAATCTAAGCTGTCTTTATGAAAATGCGGAAGCCCCATTTTTTGACATAGACCCTGACCATAATGCTTTAAAAAAATTGGTTCAAACTGATCTAAGCTTGCCGCCAAGTCATGTTTAAATTGTTCTTTATTTTCAGGTGTGGCAAGTGGAACTAAGGTATTTAACCAAGTCCATAGATTCCAATGTCCAATACTCGGTTGGTTTTGATAAGTATAGCGACCTTGATAATCCGAGTGATTGTTAATCCAATTCGGGCGGAAGCGTTCCATAAAACCATAAGGGCCAAAGTCTAAGGTTGAGCCTGTAATATTTAAATTATCAGTATTCATTACACCATGCGCAAAACCGACCAATTGCCATTTGGCGATCATAATTGCAGTTTTTTCAATCACGGCTTGCGCAAAAGCAAGCACTGGATTTTCTGTTTCTAAACATTTTGGATAATGCCATTCAATACATTTCTGGGTGAACTCTGCCAAAAGCTCAGGTGCATATTGATTAATCCATTCAAAATGCCCAAAACGAATATGACACTCTGAAGTGCGTAATAACATCGCACCTAATTCCAATGTTTCACGTTGTACGCCTTGCGTCGAAGTGGTGAAACCAACCGCATGACTGGAAGCAACGCCAAGTGCATTTAGTGCATGTCCCGCTAAATATTCTCGAATGACTGAACGGAGCACAGCACGACCATCGCCCATGCGAGAGTAAGGAGTTGAGCCTGCACCTTTGAGGTGTAGATCAATAGTTTGACCGCGTTGATTAAGGATTTGCCCAATCAATAAACCACGACCATCTCCCAGTTGTCCTGCCCATTGTCCAAACTGATGCCCTGCATAAACCATCGCCAATGGTGGAAATTCAGCAAAGGTTTTTTGTCCGCTACAGATTTCTACCCAATTGGCTTTGTCTTCATCACTCCATTGCAACTCATCTGCCAAAGCTTCATTGAAATGTCCTGCATTCGCGCCACGTAACGGAACTGGCTGTTGTTGATGGTAAAGTTTAGCATTGAGCGAAGCATAGCGTGAATTAAAATGCATATAGAAAGATCGGCAAGGCGAGGAATAAAGACTATAACAAATTTAGCTTCTAGCCGCGATTAAAGCCGTACAAACACTTTTCACTAAACATAAAAAATGGCTCCGTAGAGCCATTTTTGAATCATTAAAAATTATTGAGAAACTGGTGTTTTTTTGATGTTACGCATCAAGGTTTCTAAACATTCCCGATGATGCGCCAAACGGTGTTCAAGCAGTTGGAAATCAGCTTTGAGTTTGTAGTCGATTTGATGAATTTTTTCAGCCATTGCTGCTTTCTTCGCATGCAACTCTTGCTCTTTCAATTTCGCCCAATCGTTTAAAGTCAGGGTAAATGCTTCATATTCTTGAGCAATGCGTTGCTTCATCTGCACGATGTCGGCATTAACATTATGACCATAAATCGCCAAATCACGTTCCGCATATTTAAAGCGCATCGCAAGTTCTGCTTTTTTAATATTAAAGCTTGGAATACGACGCAATTTTTGCGTTAAACCGACGGTTGATAAAGACCAAATTAACCATTTTGTTGGGTCATATTGCCACCACTTCACGCCATTACGATAGTCGTATTGGAAGATGTGATGATAGTTATGATAGCCTTCGCCCCAAGTGAAAATCGCTAACCAGAAGTTATCGCGTGCGGTATTTTCATCGGTATAAGGACGTTTGCCCCACATGTGACACAAAGAGTTAATAAAGAAAGTCACATGATGGCTGATAATCAAACGCAGCAATCCACCTAACAATAATACGCCCCACAAGTCACCGACAGCCCAACCAATCAGTGTTGGAATGCCTAAATTGGTCGCAAGTACCAATGGAATATAATATTTGTGTTGGAACATGACCATTTTGTCATTAAGCAAATCAGGGACATTTTTATAGTCGGTAGAACCGCTTGGATAATCGCGCAACATCCAGCCAATATGCGAATACCAAAAACCTTTTTTAGCTGAATAAGGATCAAGATCAACATCATCGACATGACGATGATGCACACGATGCCCAGAAGCCCAAAATAAAATACTGTTCTGAATGGCAAATGTGCCACCTAACATCAGCACCAAGCGTACAATCCATGACGCTTCATAGGTACGATGCGCCCATAAACGGTGATAACCCGCTGTAATGCCAAGACTACTAAACGCCAATAAACAGACGAAACTTACCCATGCCGCGGTACTAAAATTGGCATAATAAGCATACAATGGAAGAAGAATAATCGCCGCGATTGGTGTGCCTAACAGTACAATTGTACCAGGCCAATTAATTGGGGCTTTTTCGAGTGGGGCGGAAGTCATATCCGTCATCGCTCCTGAAAATCTTGTGATACAAGATGATTAAATCAAATGAGATAGCACCACCAATCTTACAGATATCTGCTATTTTGCCACCAATATTAGCACGGTGATCTGAATGAACACTAGGATTATTATACATTTGTATTTCAACAATATTAACAAAATAAATTCATCAAAATAATCAATGCATTGAAAAGGGGATTTATGCATGCAACTGAAAACTGTCATGACGCATAGCGGGATATTTTCTCGATCTATTGCTAGCGGTTTCAAAACTTTTGTTTTCATGGTTGTTGCAACGCTTGCTGCTTGCCAAAGCCAAGCGCCTCAAAAAGTTTCCAACGCCACACTTCAACCGAAACGTGGAAGCCAATTACCCCTCATGCAAGTGCGTAAAAGTACAGATGGTGTACAAGATCTCGAATGGCAAATCGTACTTGTCCAAAATAAAAAAATGATTTTTTTCAATCAATATCCTAGCCTTTTACTCAATTCAGCTTCAAAGACGATTTCAGGGAATACGGGCTGCAATGTGATTTATGGTCGATATCAGTACGAATTTGCACAACAAAAAATTGATTTTGATGCGATGGCGGGGCATGAGAGTTGTCAAAAATCTTTAGCACAAGAAGCCGATTTAATGGATGCAATACAACGCATCCAACGGTTTCAGTTCGATGGCACAAATTTGTATTTAATTGATGAAAGAGGGCAGCGTTTGATCCATGCACAACGAAAAAAATAGTCGAAAATCGAACTATTTTTGAATGAGCGAATCCTCAACCATCCTATAACTGCTGTAACATTGCTTGTGGAATATCGGTAATTAAGCCTTGTACGCCCATTTGCTGAAGATGTTTGGCACGTTCGATATCATTGACCGTCCACACACTAATCTCAAGACCTGCTTGCTGAGTCCTTTGAATGATGTCATCGCTGGCAAGTTGATCTTTCCAGCCGATTTGGCAGCAGCCATATTGATCTGCTAATTCAATCGCATAAGCACCCACGGGTATTTCAATTAATAAGCCACGCTTGAACTGACTTTGTGAACGCTGCAACGCCGCTAAAATTTGAATATCAAAACTGGTAATGGTTGCAGTTTTTTCAAAACCCTTTAGCACCTGATGTAACTGAACAATTAACCGTTCAGCGGCGGCGGCATCCGCCACCGCTTTAATTTCCACTTCGATATGTTCAAAATCCACTAAGCATTGCAACACTTGCTGTAGGCTCGGGGTATATTCAGGTTGTGTCCAATTTGCCCATTGCAGGCGGTGATCAAATTGTTGCGCTTGCTCGAGGGTGCAGCTTTCAA
>DAOMAH010000094.1:0-6524 GCA_035426725.1 Acinetobacter sp. | reverse complement strand
TTTAACTAATTGAATCCCTGCAAGTGGGTGTCGAAAAGCTAATATTTCCAAACCTTGCTTTTGGTTTCTTAAAATTACTGGGACAACTTTTTTCATATTTTATTAACTTTAAATTATTAGAAATCGGTGATTTGCGACTTTTACATTTAACCATCAATAGTGTTTATATTTTTCAAATGTCTTTTCTCATACTGTGTCATCGCAAAAGCCAAACCACATAAGATCACAAAACCACAGGTCATTGGAATCAACGTGCCGTTATACAGCTGTCCAATAATCGAAGCCAGAATCAAAGAAAGTATCGAAGATGATGCCCCAATAATCGCCGATGCCATACCTGCAACATGTCCCATCGGCTCCATTGCAATCGCATTTAAATTACCAAACAGCGTGCCAAACAATAAAAACAAAACGCAGGCATAGAGCATAAACATCCAAAATGCGACATGAACACCCATAAGTTGAATGATCAAAAATATAGATGAAATTACGCATAAACCTAGAAAACCATAAATACAAATCGGACGCATACCAAACTTCATTACAATTTTAGAATTGGTAAAAGAAGCAACACCCATCACACCTGCTAACACAGCAAAATAAGCACTAAACTCCTGCCCTGTTTTGCCAAATTGCTGCATAAAAATTTGCTGTGACGTCCCCAAGTAGCCAATAAAACCACCAAAACAAAAGCCTGCACATAACAAATAGCTCATGGTGGTTTTATTACTCACCACTTCCTTGAAACCTTCTTTAAATGCTTGCACACGCATCGGCAGGCGGTTTTCAGGAACTAAAGTTTCTTCCAAACGCAACGCCACCCATGCCCCGACGACGAGCGCATAAACCATGTACAAAACAAAAATATCACGCCAACCTGAAAAATTAATAATCAGCTGTCCTAAACTCGGCGCAATTGCAGGTGCCACCATAAATACCATCATAATCAAAGACATGATGCGCGCCATTTTCGCGCCACTGTATTTGTCTCGCACAATTGAAATCGTCGCCACATAAGGCCCAGCAACGCCAACACCTTGAATAAAACGCCCCACCAAGAACCATTCAAAACTTTGCGTGAAATAGCACAACAAACTTCCCAAAAAATAAATCAAGATCCCTGTAAATAAAATCCGTTTACGCCCAATTGCATCCGAAAGTGGGCCTGCAATCAACTGCCCAAGGTCATTCCAGAGAAAATCGTAATGATGACCCATTGCGCTTGATTGCTATTTTGCAGCGTAAACACTTTGCCTATTTCACCTAAAGCAGGTAAAACTGCGTCAATCGAAAAAGAAACGATCGACATCAACAATGCCATCAGGAGTGCAAATTCATGAAAGTGGATTTTTGATTTCATTGTTATTCTCTATCTTGAATCAATCTTTTATGGTCGAGATAAATAAGCCACCTTAAGGTGGCTTATTTCATTCATTTATATTAACCAATAAACTTACGCGCATTACGGAACATTCGTAACCAAGCACCATCTTCCGCCCAATCTTCAGGCTTCCATGAATGCTGTAAGGCACGGAAGTTACGCTCAGGGTGCGGCATCATCACTGTGGCACGACCATCTTTAGAGGTTAAACCTGTAATCGCTTCAGGTGAACCGTTCGGGTTCAATGGATAATGTTGCGTTGGATGACCCAAACTATCTACATAGCGCAAGATCACTTGACTCTCAGCATTTAAAGCAGCAATTTGCTGTTCTGTCGCAACCAGACGACCTTCACCATGTGCAACCGCGATTGGTAAAATCGAACCCTGCATATCTTCAAGTAAAACAGAAACAGATTTTTCGACACGAACATTGACTGCACGCGCTTCAAATACCTCTGAAATATTGCGTTGGAAACGTCCCCAATGCTCTGCACCAGGAATCAGAGGTGCGAGTTGAGACATCATTTGACAACCGTTACATACACCTAAGCTGAACGTATCTTCACGATGGAAAAATTGCTCGAACTGATCACGTAATTTCGGATTGAATAAAACTGATTTTGCCCAGCCACCGCCTGCGCCCATCACGTCACCGTATGAGAAGCCACCACATGCCACCAATCCTTCAAAATCGCTCAAGCTGACACGACCTGCAAGCAAGTCACTCATGTGTACGTCGATGGTATTGAAGCCAACTTTGTCAAACGCGGCTGCCATTTCCACATGACCATTCACGCCTTGCTCACGCAAGATTGCCATACTTGGGCGGCGTGTATTGATAAACGGCGCTTCAACAGGTTCATTCAAATCAAAAGTCGCTTGTGCGATTAAACCTTTATGGTTTTGATCTGCAATTAATGCAAACTCTTGATCAGCCGTTTCTACGTTGTCACGTAAACGTTGGATTTGATGTGAAACTTCTGCCCATGCTTGTTGTAATTCAGCACGTGCAAAAGTTAAACCATTCACAGTCAATTGATCAGTTGTATTCACACGACCCACAACAGCGATGGCATCTTTCAGGCTCGATGCTGCAACTTCAACTTCTAACTGTGCCCAATCAGCTGCTGTGATTTGGAGTACCGCACCAATTTCTTCAGCAAATAAACTTTCAGTTGATTGATTTTCTAGAGCAACACCTAAACGAGATGCGAACATCATTTCCGCAACAGTCGCCAATAAACCACCATCACCGATGTCATGATAAGCCTTAATCACACCACGATTGTTCCAGTCTTGGATCAAGGCAAAGAATGCTTTAAAGTCGTCAAAACTATCCACATCAGGGGTTACTGAACCAATTGCTTTATAGACTTGCGCAAGAATCGAACCACCAAGGCGGAACTGACCTTTAGACAAATCAATACGAACTAAAACTGAATCAGCGATATTCTTTAATTCAGGTGTTAAAGTTTTTCGTACATCACCCACAGGTGCAAATGCAGTAATCACGCCTGTCATTGGCGATGTAACGGCTTTATCTTCGCCATCATTCCACGTGGTACGCATTGAAAGGGAGTCTTTACCGACTGGAATTGCGATGCCCAATGCAGGACACATTTCCATACCAATCGCTTTCACGCCTTCAAACAGTGCTTGGTCTTCACCTTTTTGACCCGCTGCTGCCATCCAGTTTGCTGAAAGTTTAATATCACTGATTTGTTCAATGTTGGCACACATGATGTTTGAAATCGCTTCGGCAACGGCTAAACGCGCAGATGCGGCTGGATTTAACAATGCCACAGGTGGACGTTCACCCATTGCCATTGCTTCACCTGTGAAGCCTTGCAAACTTGTCGTGGTCACTGCTGCATCCGCAACAGGCACTTGCCAACGACCGACCATTTGGTCACGCGCAACCATACCCGTAATTGAACGGTCGCCAATCGTAATCAAGAATGATTTAGATGCAACGGTTGGATTTTTCAATACGCGGAAAATCGCATCTTTTAAATCCACTTTTGCAGCATCAAAGTCGTTACCTGTACGCTCAATCGTTTCATACGAACGTTGCATACGTGGCGTACCGCCCAAGATCACCTGCATTGGGATATCGACAGCTTTGTTTTCGAATAATGGATCTTCAACGGTTAAATGACGCGCTTCAGTAGCTTCACCGAGTACAGCAAACGGACAGCGTTCACGCGCACAGATGGCTTCAAATTGTGCTAAAGATTCTGGACGAATGGCGAGGACATAACGTTCTTGCGCTTCATTTGACCAGATTTCCATCGGGCTCATGCCCGACTCTAATGATGGAATCTTACGCAAATCAAGTACAGCCCCTAACTCGTGATCATTCACCAGTTCAGGCATAGCATTAGATACGCCACCTGCGCCGACATCATGTACAGACACGATTGGGTTAAAATCTTCTAAACGCCAGCAGGTATCAATCACTTCTTGGCAACGGCGTTCCATTTCTGGGTTTTCACGTTGCACCGAAGCAAAGTCTAAGCTCTCACCCATCGTACCGCTATCGACAGAAGACGCTGCGCCACCACCTAAACCGATCAACATTGCAGGACCACCCAACACAATGAGCAAGTCACCCGGCTGAATCGCATCTTTTTCGACATGGTCAGGACGAATGTTTCCGTAACCACCAGCGATCATAATTGGCTTGTGAAAACCTTTCACATCGCCATTCACATTTTGCTCAAAAGTACGGAAATAACCAGTGAGTGCAGGACGGCCAAATTCGTTATTAAACGCAGCACCACCGAGTGGCCCTTCAATCATAATTTGTAATGGCGATGCCATACGTGAAGGTTTGCCGTAGTTGTTTTCCCACGGTTGTTCAAACCCTGGAATATTCAGGTTAGAAACAGTAAAACCTGTCAAACCTGCTTTTGGTTTACCACCACGACCTGTTGCACCTTCATCACGAATTTCACCACCCGAACCTGTTGCAGCGCCCGCAAATGGCGCAATTGCGGTTGGATGGTTATGGGTTTCCACCTTCATTAAGATATGCGCAGCTTGGCTCTTATATTTATAAACGAAGTGACCATTTTCATCCGCTTTTGGATAAAAACGCATGGTGTCATAACCGACAATCACCGACGCGTTATCTTTATAAGCTGATAACACATCTGTCGGTGATTCTTTATAGGTATTTTTAATCATTTGGAACAAAGATAATGGTTGTTTTTCACCATCAATTGTCCATTCAGAACCAAAGATTTTATGACGGCAGTGTTCAGAGTTTGCTTGTGCAAACATCATCAATTCAATGTCATTTGGATTACGAGCGAGCTTAGTAAATGCTGCGACTAAGTAATCAATTTCTTCATCAGATAGTGCAAAACCGAACTCATTATTGGCTTTGACTAATGCTTCTTTGCCTTGACCCAAAATATCAATTGAGTTCAATGGCTTCGGTGCTGTTTCTGAAAATAATGCTTTTGCATCATCAATTTGAGCAAAAACACTCTCTGTCATACGGTCATGTAAAGCCAATTTCACTTCATTCGAAATCTCTTTCACACCTTTAAGTGTAAATAACAGACCACGTTCCAAACGATGAATTGGGGTATTACAGTTTTGGAAAATATCGGTAGCTTTCGATGACCACGGCGAAATTGTGCCAACACGTGGCGTCACTAAAATCTGAATTTCATCACTTGCAGCTTGGCGAAGTTCGAAAGATTGTCCATCGTTCAACAGTTGTAATGCCGATTGATGTTGCTGCTCGTTGAGCGCTTGATCAAACAAATAGACCCACTGGCTGTCGAAAGATTGCACAGAACTCATTGACGCTAAACGGTTTAAGAGTTGAGTTTTCTTAAATGAAGAATGTGCTGATGCACCGGCCACGATAAACATGTTGATTTCGGCTCCACGGGCAGATTAAAGAACCCGCCGCAATGTGACTTATGAGAGATCGCATATTCTACTGTGAAAGCCACAAATCAGCTAGCAAATCCATCTCAAAAACCAGAGTTTTCTGTCTCAACTCACTTAATTTCTTATTGCTTTATGCGATTTAGGGCATTCGTAACAATTCATTTACTTTGATAGATAGATCACATTTCCAGTCTGAGCATCTTCTTTTTGTACAATCCCTAGCTTAGAAAAGAATGAGTCATTACAGGCAAGAGCATCATCCACACCACCCTCAACACTATATGAAAGCTGCACATGCGTATGAACAAATTTTTTATCGTGAATGTTCTCTTTAAAGAAAACGTCCATACTTTCAGAGTTTAGACAAACATAGCTTTGTTCAGCTTTACCATTTTGATCTAAATCAATTGAAACCGTACCATCTGTATTTTGAAAGATCTGATCTTTTGTCATTGCAATACTATTCACCCAATCTCGATCACTATTCACTGCATAGGCAAACGGTGTTTGCTCGGTTTTATAAAATTCAGAACAATTTGGGATGGGTTTTCCAATGACAATAGAAGCTAAAGCGATATCTTTTTTACTAAAGCGTGATTGCCCATTGAGTTCTATATTGGGTTGAACACTCCAATATTGTTTCGATGTGGCATTTGCTTCATTAGTCCAAATACAGTGTTGATTAAGAAGTTGATCTGCTGTTTGTTGATAAGCAAAAATACCCAAGACAATTTCTTTTTGATTGTTCTTTGTTTGATTACTTTCTTTATGATTGTTATTCGTTAAAGGCTTCGATTCAGATTTTTCTGATGCTATTTGTTTCGGCTGAATATCTTCAGATTGTGCAGCTTTATGGCAGGCTGTGAGTAAAATACAAATGATTAATACAGTGTTTTTATTCATTTTTTATCCTTTTGAATATTTAAGAGATTCAGCTTAAATGATGACAAAATACAATACTATTCATGACCGCATGATAATCTAAGACAACTTGTGTCGCACTACCCTAGTGCTTTAATCTTTTTTTTTGGCATGATGGCTTGAAACTAACAATGAATCATAATGAATGGAACACATGCGTTGGGTAGAATTGCTATCTGCAATTCGATTAGGTAGTAAAAAAAGCAGTACAGAACTGGCGCGAAGCCCTTTTCATAAAGATTATGACAGAATTATATTTTTCCATAGTGTCCTGCCTAAATGTTTAACTGTTCGAAGTAATTCATTTCGCT
>DAOMAH010000093.1:0-6549 GCA_035426725.1 Acinetobacter sp. | reverse complement strand
TGTTATTCAACAAGTTAAATACAAGATCGTCTCCAACTGTGCCGCATTCTACAGCAATTAAGACCGTATGCAATGCCATTTCCGATTATTTTGATTTGCATGTTTCTTTTTTCTACAAATGTGATGCTTTCGTTGTTTTTATCATCTATTCGTATATAAAAAGTAGGCTTAGAAGCCTGCTTTTTGCAATTTTTATGAGACCAATTAGTCTGTAAAGGTCACACGGGCAATTGCCTTTTTACCAGATTGGATAATCAATGTGACATTCTCTTTTACAGAAAAGCTCATATCGACCACATTCCAATCGACTTTCACTGCGCCACGCCCCACCGCATCTTTTGCAGCAGCTGCATTCGGGTTCAAACCTACGACGCGAAGAATGGTTGCGATAAATAACTCGCCACCAAATTCTGCACGTGAAATCACAACTTCTGGCGTTCCCTCAGGGATTTCACCTTCAGTAATAATATTACCTGCGCCTTTATGCGCATTGGCTGCGGCTTCATCACCATGAAAACGCTCGACTAATTCGACTGCCAAAATTCGTTTGATTTCTTGTGGATTGCGACCCGTAGCCATTTCATCCAGTAAAACTTTGATTTCATCCAATGACTTAAAGCTGAGTAAATCAAAGTAGCGTTCGATCAAACTATCTGGCATCGACAAGATTTTTTGGTACATTGCACCTGGCGTATCAAATACACCAATGTAGTTGGCTAAAGATTTAGACATTTTATTGACGCCATCTAAACCTTCAAGAATTGGTACGGTAATGCACACTTGTGATGCCTGACCATAACGGCTTTGTAAGGTACGTCCCATCAGCAAGTTAAAGGTTTGATCTGTTCCACCTAACTCCACATCAGCTTCCAACGCCACCGAATCGTAACCTTGAACCAATGGGTATAAAAATTCATGAATCGCAATTGGTTGATGATTGTTATAACGTTTGGTGAAGTCATCTCGCTCCAACATGCGTGAAACAGTCTGTTGGCTTGCCAATTGAATCAAATCTGCCGCAGATTTTTGATTAAACCACTGCGAGTTAAACACCACTTTGGTTTTGTTTGGATCCAAAATTTTAAACACTTGTTCTTGATAGGTCTTGGCATTGGCTTCCACTTGTTCGCGCGATAACGGCGGACGTGTTGCACTTTTACCAGTCGGGTCACCAATCATGGCGGTATAATCGCCAATCAAGAAATAAACCTCATGCCCTAAGTCTTGAAAGGTTTTTAGCTTATTAATCAAAACCGTATGCCCTAAGTGCAAATCTGGTGCAGTTGGATCAAACCCTGCTTTGATTTTCAGCGGACGATTTTCTTTCAGTTTTTTTAACAAATCTTCTTCAGAAATAATCTCGTGCGTGCCTCGTTGAATGAGAGCAAGCTGTTCTTCGGCGGGCAAGAAATTTGGCATCACAAAACCTAAACACATCAGTTATTCAATTTGTGCGATATACTAACATTTTTTCAGCCTCTTGCAGGGGAAGTTGTACATGAGCGCAATCTATATTGGTGTAATGACTGGCACGAGCATGGATGGTGTGGATATTGTTGCAGCTTCATTTGACCCTTTAACACTACATGGCACTTTAACCGTCGCTTTCGATCCAAACTTGCGTAATGAGTTGATGTCATTAACTTTGCCTGATGACAACGAAATTGATCGGATGGGGCAAGCCGATGTGACTTTAGCCAAAATGATTGGTCATGGCATTAATGAGTTGATTGAAAAGAATCATTTAGATCGTACTCAAATTAAAGCGATTGGCTCTCATGGACAAACCATTCGCCATCGTCCTGAACATGGCTTTACACTCCAAATTGGCGACCCGAATATCATTACTGAAATCACCCAACTGCCTGTCATTTCTGATTTCCGTCGTCGTGATATGGCTGCAGGCGGACAAGGCGCTCCTCTAGTTCCAGCATTCCATCAAGCCTTATTTCAACATGAAAGTATTCATCGAGTGATTTTAAATTTGGGTGGGATTGCCAATGTCAGCATACTCCCTGCCAATGATCCAATTGCAGTTTATGGCTTTGACACAGGCCCTGCCAATATTCTGATGGATGCATGGTGTCACCGCCATACGGGGCATCCCTACGATGAAAATGGCGATTGGTCGGCGTATGGGCATCCTATTCGTAGTTTATTAGAGCGCTTACAAGCACATGAATATTTTTCGAAAGAACCACCGAAAAGTACAGGTCGCGAAGACTTTAATCTGGAATGGTTAGATGATCAAATCATCGACTGGCGTAATGATCTTGAATATGACGAACTAGAAGATAGCCCTGAAAACATTCAAGCCACGCTAATGAAATTGACCACACGCGCCATTAAAAAAGCGATTTATCGGAGTAAAGATAGCATGCCGACGGGTGAGGTATATGTCTGTGGTGGCGGTGCTTATAACTCACATTTGCTCGAACAGTTACGCTGGCGTTTGCGTAAACACAACTGGTCAGTTCAAACGACAGATGCTCTGGGTTTAGCCCCGACTTGGGTAGAGGGCACGGCGTTTGCTTGGTTAGCAATGCGTTTTATCCAACAATTGAGTGGTAATTTACCTGCGGTCACAGGTGCCTCAGGTGACCGCATACTCGGAACGATTACTGCAGTATAAAATGAAAAAGCTTCTCAATTTGAGAAGCTTTTTTCATCAATTTTTTTTAAATCGAGAATGATGAGCCACAACCGCAGGTCGTGGTAGCATTTGGGTTTTGTACCACAAAGCGAGAGCCTTCAAGCCCTTCTAAATAGTCTACGACAGACCCTACTAAATATTGATAACTTAAAGAATCGACCAACATTGTGACATCGCCATTACTAAATTCAGCATCATCTTCATTGGCATTTTCAGCGAAGTTAAAACCATAAGAAAAACCTGAACAACCGCCACCCGTCACATAAACACGTAACATGAGATCAAGATTTCCTTCACTATCACGAAGTTGGCGTACTTTATTGGCAGCCTGATCAGTCATTAAAAGAGTTTGGGCATTCATGCTGGTTGTTCCTCGAACTTCAAAAATGGTCTTTCATTAAAAGACCCAATATTCAGTATAGCATACTCAATATCGGGCCTAATTTTGAAGTTTAAAGTGTGACTAAAAACTTTAAACCATTATTTGTAGTTTTCTTCTTGTAAAGCACATTCAAAATTCTTGGGATCTTCTTTACAACGGAATTGCCATAATAATTTCATCATGCGTTTATCATAAATACCTTTTGCCGTCAGATCTATACGCGCTAGACGCATCATATTCTGATAGCCAGGTTTGTCCGCAGCAGGAACTTCCATCCAATATTTTTGTGGAATATCGGCTTTCATTTTATTCAAGATCGTAAACGAACGTGGTAACTGTGATTTCACCCATTCTCTTGATTTTTGACCAAAACCAGCTGGGAATTTGTCAGGATGAATAATCAAATTACCTGTTACTTGTAAAAGTGGATAATTGACAATAGCGCCTTTGGTACCCAAGCCTTTTTGAAGTTCTAGTGGTTTAAATGCTGCAGCAGGTGCACCAATAATATCGACCTGACCATTGTTAAACTTCGCGCCGAAATTGGTAATATCAGAATTTACCGCTGTAGCACCAACTTGGGAAGCCATAATTTTTTGCGCATCATCATAGTCTAAAACTGCGATTCTCTTACCCGCTGCTTTCGCTACAGTATTGATACTACGGTCATTCACCAGCAAATAAGCATCGCCAATTGGCACAACACCAACAACTTCATATTTTCCATTGACCATCGCTTTAGCAAAAGTTGGGCTTGCCAAACCCTGCATCACTTTCACTGCGAGTTTGAGATCTGTAATTGCACCAATCGCATCTAAAGAGCCAGTAAATGAGTTGAATTGGCGACCACGCATCCCCGTGATACTGACACCGTCACATTTCCCCGCTTTAAAATCTTCTGCAATGACTGATTCACTTGAGTTTACCTTAAGCTCAATATCTGCACCCCAGCCTTTTGCCGCAAGCTGATAATCTTTCATCAATGCATAAACATCGCCATTTTTACCAACAATATCAAATACACACATGGTTTGTTTCGCTTGTGTACCTGCAGATACAGCAGCAACGCCTGCTGCTAGAAGTAGTGTTTTAACCCATTGCATTTTATTTTCCTTTGCATCTAAGGTGATTATTTTTCATGACACTTTTTAAAAAGCATCATATTGTCGTAAAGCTTTCAAATGAGGATATGCCCAAATTCAGCAGTGTTTTAATCTTCCTAATCAAACATATTTTAAATCTGTACGATTTCATTTGGATTTATATTTTGTATGATCACCATCTTTTAAACGAAACACAATGACCGAAATGACAAGTTCAAAAAAACAAAAAACCTAGAATAATCTAGGTTTTAGGTTACTTCTTACATGACTACTGATTATTCACCAGGTAATGCACATTCAAAGTTTGTTTTTTCAACTGAACAACGAGCCTGCTTCAGTACTTTCATCATGCCTGCATCATAAATACCGCGTTTAGTCATATCTAAACGAGCGTCACGCATTAATTTTTGATACTTCACTTTTTCTTCAGCAGATAAATTCATTTTGTACTTCGCTGGAATTTCAGCTTCATAACGCTTAATCATTGAAAAAGCGGATGGAAGTTTCTTCACGAAGTAATCACGAGATTTTTGACCAAAACCAGCTGGGAATTTTTCTGGGCGAAGCACTACATCTGCAGTCACTTGTAATACAGGGAAGTTAAACATACCCCCTTTTGTACCCAAACCTTTACTCAATTCTAATGGCTTATAGGCATAGGCAGGCGCACCGATCATATCTACTTGACCATTGTTGAATTTCGCCGCGAAGTTTGAAATATCAGAGTTCACCGCAGTAGCACCAGCGCGTGCAACCATGATTTTTTGTGCTTCGTCATAACCTAAAACTGCGAATTTTTTACCCGCTGCTTTTTCGATCGAATCGATGCTCTTATCACGAACGAAAATATAAGCAGCACCTAATGGCGCGATACCTACAACTTCATATTTGTTTCCAGCCAAATTAGTGGTCATTTTTGCAGCATTACGGGCATCAAGCACATACGTAATTGCGCGTTGAGCGATTTCATTGCTCGGCGCGCCGCCAATAGAATCAATAGAACCTGCAAATTTGTTGTATGGACGAGCGCGCATTGCTGTCATTGCGACTGCCGCACATTTACCCGCTTTAAAGTTATTGTCTGCAACCTGTTCATCAGTCATCGCAATAAGGTTGACATCAGCACCCCAACCTTTAGCTGCTAACGCCCAGTCTTGCATCATTTTGTATGCTTCACCTGACTTACCTAAAATGTCAAATACACATACATCGACAGCTGCTTGAGTAGAAGCAGATACGCTTAAAATTGAAGTTGTTGCAATAGCAAGTGCAATTTTTTTCATAGTTTTCATCCTTTCACAAACTTGAACGCTTGTATCCTTGTACGAAGCAGATATTAATCATATTTTTTGGAAAAAAATAGAGCTTGTACTCTATTTTTATTGTGGTCTTGTATAAATTTCGTCCCTTTTCATCAGGCAGACATTTTTCTCTTACTGATCTAAGCATTTAATAGCAAAAAAGTTTCCTTTCAATCACATCAAGGAATGCATTTGAACGTCATTTACATTCAAAACGAAATGTTACTTTTTGCTATAACACTTATTCAATATTCTGCTTTGCTCATGAATTTATCAATGCCGATTTGTTTGATTTTTATTCACCACTTAATGAGCATTCAAAGTTGGTTCGTTCAACTGTGCAACGGGCACGTTTCAAAACGTTCATCATCATTGGGTCATAAACACCTTGTTTGGTTAAATTCATACGCCCATTACGCAACATTCTTTGATAACGAAGCCGGTCTTCAGGCGATAAAATGACTCTTCTTGCATTCATTCCTGCTTCAAGGCGTTTAATAGTTGCAAAATTGCTCGGTAATTTCTGTATAAACCATTGTCTAGATTGCATACCGAAAGTTTCTGGGAATTTTTCTGAACGAATAATCACATCCCCAGTAATATTGACCACTGGAAAGTTAAATAATGCGCCGTTACCTAAACCTTTATTAATTTCTAAGGGTTTGTAGGCATACGCCGGAGCGGCGATAGAATCCACTGCGCCGCTATTAAACTTTTTCACAAAATCTGAAATATCAGAAGGCACTGCGATAAGATTTAGACTTTCTACAATAGTTTTTTGTGCTTGATCGTAATGAAGATAGGCGAATTTCTTCCCTGCGGCTTTTTCGATGGTATCGATATTTTTATCGCGTACAAAAATATACGCCAAACCAATTTGTGCAATACCTGCAACTTCAATCTTTTCACCATCAATCGTTGTTACCAAACGGCGCTGATTGCGTTTATCGAGCACATAAGTAATCGCTTTTTGCGCAATGGCATTACTGGTCACTGCACCGACAGCGTCAATTGAGCCTGCAAATTTATTATATTTACGTGCTCTCATAGATGTCACGGATACGCCGTCACATTTACCTGAATCAAAATCTTGTTGTGCTTTTTCTTCAT
>DAOMAH010000092.1:0-6579 GCA_035426725.1 Acinetobacter sp. | reverse complement strand
AAAGAACAGGCGCGATGGGAAAAATTTTATCAGTCTATTTACGTGACCCCGATCAGAACTTGATTGAAATCTCGAACTATCTCAGCTTCTAAAAGATCAAAATTCATCAATAAAAACAAGGTTAAATATGAAATATAGTTTTCTATGGGCGTTGTATCAGCAGAAGAAATCTAGTGTGATCATTTATATTGCACTGTTTTTGTTACCGAGCTTATTCGATATTTTAAGCTTTTTTGATAAGAAGTACGCATTTCCTTTTCGGTATACACACCCTCAATCTACTGTTGGGCGTATGATTGAAAGTTCAGGTTTTTGGTGGATGATCCTATTTAACCTAATCCCACTCTTTCTACTACTTTTTATCCATCAAAGATATTTAATTAGAATGTTGATCACTTGGGCTTGCTTATCAAGTATCTATTATTTAATTAACCATTGGTTTATCGCAGATTATGCAAATTCATCCGCATTTATGATTATGTGCGCACTGATATTTCTACGTACAAAAAATAATGAATTAATGGGTACTTATATCCAACCAAGCACCTAAAGCATTTTTTACCCAACAAGCATAGCCAACCCTAGTCACAACCGCTACACTAACGGCTCTCCACTCAATGGTTTCCACTCATGTCAAACTGGTTAGATGAAGTTAAATTTGATGCTCATGGTCTTGTTCCTGCCATTGCACAACATCATCAAACAGGTCGAGTGCTTATGGTTGCGTGGATGAATCGTGAAGCTTTGCAATTGACCGCAGAAAAAAATCAAGCGGTGTATTACTCACGTTCACGTCAAAAATTATGGCATAAAGGTGAAGAATCAGGGCACTTTCAAACGGTGCATGAAATTCGTTTAGACTGCGATGCCGATGTCATCATTTTGCAAATTGAACAACACGGCGGCATTGCTTGTCATACAGGCCGTGAATCTTGTTTTTATCGCAAACTCACCCCGCAAGGTTGGGAAATTGTAGATGCGCAACTAAAAGACCCGACGGCAATTTATGGCGCATCGGCTAAAGTCGAAGCACATGATCATGGTCAAAGTGAACAAATTGAAGTGCTTGGTTATTTAGGTCGGTTGATGCAAGAGCGCAAAAATGCGGAAGCGGATAGCTCTTATGTCGCCAGCCTATACAAAAAAGGCATCAATAAAATTTTAGAAAAAGTCGGTGAAGAAAGCATCGAAAGTATTATTGCCGCCAAAGATTACGCGGCGAATGCTTCACTCGAACATAAAAATGACCTAATTTATGAAGTGGCAGATGTTTGGTTCCACAGCATTGTCATGCTCGGTTATTTCGACCTTGAGCCGCAATTGGTGTTGGATGAATTGGCACGTCGACAGGGTTTATCGGGCTTAGTCGAAAAAGCCAACCGTTCAAAAGAGGTGTAACCAAAACCTGTGTCGAGTATCGAAAAACCCAAAGCGACTTATGAGCAAGCCATTGCCATCGACAACGCACGTTTAGGGCAATCCTTTAAAGTGATTGCCTATGCAGGCACAGGTAAAACCACAACCTTACAAATGATCAGCGATGCCATGCCCGATCGGCGTGGCATGTATTTGGCATTTAACAAAGCCATAGCCAGCGAAGCCCAGAGTAAATTCCATAGCAATGTGAACTGCCGCACTTTCCACTCATTGGCATTTCGCAGCGCGCCGCGCGGTGTAACTGATAAATTACGTTTGCCGCGTTTAAGTCCCAGTTTTCTTGCCAAAGAATACCGTTTAGAACCGATTACCTTACGTCGTTTAATGGGCGGACGTTACGAAAAATATGTGTTGATGCCGAGTCGACTGGCGAGTTTGGTTGCCAATGCCGTCAGCTATTTTTGTTCAACCAGTTCGCAATACCCTGCGCCACGTCATATTCAAGCACCAAGTTGGTTACATCAAGACGATATTGAAGTGCTACAAAAACACTTATATCCCGCGGTAGAACGTCGTTGGCTGGAATCCATTGATCAAAATCATCAAGCTGGAATTGGGCATGATATTTATCTGAAACTTTGGGCTTTGTCTGAACCGAATATCCCTGCGGATTATGTACTATTTGATGAAGCACAAGATGCCGATCCACTGATGTTGGGAATTTTACTACGTCAAAAAAGCACCCAAGTGATTTATGTCGGCGATGCACATCAACAAATTTATGCTTGGCGTGGCGCAGTCAATGCGATGCAACAAATGCCGCTACATGAAAGTCGTTTAACCACGTCTTTTCGCTTTGGCGAAGAAATTGCCGATGTTGCCAATTGCCTGCTCGGCGCGCTGAATGAAACCGTGCCACTATTGGGTAATCCGAATGTAAAATCTAAAGTGGTGAATAAACCGCATACCAAAATGCGTGATGCGATTTTATGTCGTACCAATGCACGTGCAATGGAGTTGTTACTGGCAGGTCTAGTCAGTGGTGATAAAGTCGCTTTACAAGCCGACCATCAAAAGCTCAGTCGTTTTGTCGATGCCGCCAGTTTGCTCAAACAAGGCAAACGCATTATTGATGTACCTGAATTAGCATGGTTTAACTCGTGGCATGATGTGCATGAATACTGCGAAACCAATGATGGCAGCGACATTAAACCCCTCGTTAAACTGGTCGATGATCACGGTACAGAACCGTTAAAAAAAGCCTTGGCAAAAATCACGCCGATTGAGCAAGCAGATTATGTGATTTCCACTGCGCATAAAGCCAAAGGCTTAGAGTGGAATCGGGTACATATTGAAGATGATTACCAGTTCAAAATAAATGGACTGGAACATAAAATTACTGATGAAGAATTAAGACTGTTATATGTGGCATGTACCCGTGCGAAAGTCAGTTTGAATATTCATCATTTGTTTGACTTAATACAACAATTAAAACTCAGAAGAAAAGCACCGACTACACTGATTCAATCAGTGGTTTAACCTTCCTCATTCTCTCGTCATTGCTTTAAACGATGTTGTTACCACATGTAATAACAGGCGATTTTTATTGAATTTTTATAGTAGGATAGGATTTGTTTCTAGCGTCAAGTTGCGCAATACAACCTGATTTTTTGACTGGGCTTCAAGATTGAAATTTTGGCATTCTCTTTGAATTCCTCCAAATCTTGATCAAAAATTCACGTTTAGGTGACTCGCCTAAACCTTCGATATGGATACCAGTGTGTTACCGATTATTATTTTATTACCGCTCATACTTGGCACCACCCTTATGTCACCTCTGCAACGCATTTCAAGGGGCATGACCGCACTTGGGGCAATTGGCATCAGTCTGAGTTGTTTTATTTTACTCCTGACTCAAACTGAACATGTGCTTCAAGGCAATGCTGTACTACAGAGTTGGGACTGGATTCCTCAACTCGGTATTAACCTAAGCTTCCGTTTGGATGCGCTCGGATTATTATTTGCCTTGCTGATTAGTGGCATCGGGACACTGATTTTTATCTATGCGTATTATTATTTAAGTCCTAAAAATTCACTGGCAAAACTGTATCAATTGCTGATGCTGTTTATGGCTGCCATGCTCGGCATTTCGCTTTCGAATAATTTAATTGTGCTCTTGGTTTTTTGGGAACTCACCAGTATTTCTTCGTTCTTGTTGATCGGCTACTGGAGCCAATATGAAGCGTCACAGCGCGGCGCGCGCATGGCGTTGACACTGACAGGTTTGGGCGGTTTAGCCCTACTCGGTGGTTTTATATTATTGGGGCAAATCACTGGAACTTACCAAATTGATCAATTGCTGCTAATGAAAGACACCATTCAGCAACATGCCTTATTTGTCCCGACCTTATTGTTAATTTTATTGGGGGCTTTCACTAAAAGTGCTCAATTCCCTTTCCATTTTTGGCTGCCCAATGCGATGGCAGCACCAACGCCTGTATCCGCCTATTTACACTCTGCGACCATGGTTAAAGCAGGTATTTTCTTGCTGGCTCGTTTTTCCCCAATATTTATCGGAGCAGCGCTGTATCACAACCTTGTCACGTTTGTCGGTTTATTCACCTTATGTTTAGCGGCAGGCTTTGCCATTTTTAAAGAAGACCTCAAAGGTTTATTGGCGTATTCCACCATCAGTCATTTAGGGCTGATCGTTTGTTTGCTTGGCATTGGTTCACCGCTTGCAGTCGCAGCCGCCATTTTCCATATTATTAACCACGCTACCTTTAAAGCGGCATTGTTCATGCTGGCTGGCATCATTGACCATGAAACAGGTACGCGTGATTTACGTAAACTCAGTGGCATTTGGCAATTGCTGCCTTTTACCGCAACCTTAACATTGATTACTGCGGCTTCGATGGCAGGTGTGCCACTGACCAATGGCTTTATTTCAAAAGAAATGTTCTTTACCGAACTCTTGGCAAATTTGTCAGGCTCGGTGATGTTTATTGCTGCGATTATGGCGACTTTGGCTGGCATCTTTGCGGTCATGTATTCCATTCGTTTGGTACACGGCGTATTTTTTGATGGTGCGATTGGTTCGCAAGTGCCCAATAAAGCAGCGCATGAACCACCTATCGGTATGCATTTACCTGCGATTATTTTGGCAATTCTGTGTATTTTAATCGGCATTTTTCCTGCTTTACTTGCTAGCGATTTGGTCAATAGCGTGACCCGTGCCAGTTTAATACAGCCGAGCTTTGCAGGCACACATCTGTCAATTTGGCATGGATTTAATACACCTTTAATCATGAGTTTGATTGCACTGGTTGGCGGAAGCTTGTTTTATTTTGCATTGGCAAAAAATGGACGCTTAAGGAAAATAGACTTAGACCCTTACCTTGGGCAATTTCAAGGCAAAATTTTATTTGATTTATTTCTCAAACATTTACTTCTTACTAGCCGTAAAATCAAACGCCTGACTGAAACTGGCTCTTTGCAGAATTATTTGCTTTTGATCGTGCTGTTTAGCTTATTCATGGTCAGTTTACCCTTGTTCAATCAAGGTCTTAGCACAGGCACACGCGAACTCACCCATGCGCCGTGGGTGGCTGTGGTGTTATGGCTAACCTTATTTTCAGCCTGTTGGATGATGCTGTGGTTTCACCATGAACGCATCAAAGCGGTGCTGATTAGCGGTGCCGTGGGTTTAGTAGTGACGATGGTATTTGTGGCTTTATCTGCGCCCGATTTGGCATTGACGCAAATTACCGTCGATGTGGTAACCACTGTTTTATTATTAATGAGCTTGTCTTTACTACCGCAACTGACCCCTTACGAATCGAAACGTTCACGTCGTTGGCGTGATGCAACTCTTGCCATTTTAGGTGGTTTAGGGATTGGATGGATTGCATGGTTAATGTTGACCCGCGATCACAACTCTATCTCATGGTTCTTTATGCAGCAGTCGATTCCGTTGGGTGGCGGCTCCAATGTCGTCAACGTGATTTTGGTCGATTTCCGTGGTTTCGATACCTTTGGGGAAGTTGCGGTATTGGGCATTGCTGCAATTGGCACACTATGTCTAATGGATGGTATGCGTGCGCATGGCACCACCATGACCGAAGGCTTATCTTACCGCTTTAACCCCTCTCCGCTGATGTTGCGAATTACAGCTTCTTGGGTCTTGCCCCTTGCCTTAGTAGTTAGTTTTTATATCTTCATGCGCGGACATAATTATCCGGGTGGTGGGTTTATTGCGGGACTCATTACCGCAATGGCACTGATCATCCAATACATCGTACTCGGACAAGATCACGCTGAACAATTGCTTAGAGCGCGTTCAGGACGCTTATATGAAATTTGGATTGGTTGGGGATTAACCATTGCAGGACTCACGGGCATGGCTGCTTGGTTTTGGGGTCGTCCATTTTTAACCAGTGCACATATTTTTGTCCATCCACCTTTACTCGGGAAGATGCATCTCGCGTCAGCCGCTGTTTTTGATCTTGGCGTTTACATTACTGTGGTCGGTGCGACCATGTTAATGATTTCAGTATTGGCAGACTCACGCCATTCGAGTATGGCTGGCCCTGTCCACAAAGGAGATCAATAATATGCTCAGTTTAGAATTTTTATTGGCTTCCTCCATCGGATTACTCACTGCGACAGGAATTTATTTAATTTTGCGGGCAAGAACTTTCCCCGTGGTTTTGGGTTTGGTGATGATCGGTTATGCCGTGAATTTATTTCTGTTTGCGATGGGTCGCTTGCAAGTGAATGCGCCTGCGGTATTGACTGAAACCACCAAAGTGACCGATCCCTTACCGCAAGCCTTGGTATTAACCGCGATTGTGATTGGCTTTGCTACCACTGCGTTTATTGTGCAATTGGCACTGCGCAGCCGCTATGAATCGGGAACCGATCATGTCGATTCAAAAGAAGAACCAACCTTAGGCTATGACCCAAGGGAGGATGCACCTTAATGACTGATTTTCATCATTTCTGGCAGATGCATGCGCCAATCATCATTATTTTGATTCCTGCATTGACCAGTTTTTTATTATTGTTATTGGGAAATCCGGGTTCAGGTTACTTAAAACAAGACTGGCGACAACCGTGGCGACGTGGCATCAGCCTTAGCTCTGCCATTTTAGGTTTGCTCACCGCTATCAGCTATTTAGCGCTTGCCAATACAGGACAAAT
>DAOMAH010000091.1:0-6603 GCA_035426725.1 Acinetobacter sp. | reverse complement strand
CTGCAACTAAAGTTGCCATTAAAAGAGCTGCCATCAAGCCACGCTGGTGTACTTCCATCGAAATTTCCTATCTAAATTCAATTTGTAAATGTATTTATGCAGGTATTCGATGTGAATTTCAACTAAAAAAGTATGTTTTTTTATGTCAGCTCATCACTGAGTTGCAAGGCTTCTGCTAAGGCTTCATGTAACCGAGCAACTGCAATAATTTGGACACCATCAATTGACTTTTGTGGTGCATTGCCTCTCGGTAAAATCACATATTTAAAACCATGTTTAGCGGCTTCTTTGAGTCGTTCTTGACCATTCGGCACAGGGCGAATTTCACCCGATAGACCAACTTCTCCAAATACTGCTAATTGCTGTGGTAAAGCTTTGCCTCGTAAGCTTGATGCACATGCAAGTAGAACTGCTAAGTCCGAGCCTGTTTCGGTAATTTTTAAACCACCGACCACATTGACATAGACATCTTGCCCAGAGGTTTGTACGCCACCATGTCGATGCATCACTGCAAGTAACATATTTAAGCGATTTTGTTCGAGTCCTAAAGCAACTCGGCGGGGTTGTCCATGTGCATCATCCACCAAAGCTTGCACTTCAACGAGAAGTGGGCGGGTGCCTTCACGGCTAATCATCACAATCGAACCCGGAATTGCTTCATCATAACGGCTTAAGAAGATGGCAGAGGGGTTGGCGACTTCGCGCAGACCTTTATCCGTCATACCAAATACACCGAGTTCATTCACCGCACCAAAACGGTTTTTCACAGCACGAATCATGCGGTATCGAGAGTCTGATTGTCCTTCAAAATAGAGTACGCAATCGACCATATGTTCCAAAACACGTGGGCCAGCCAATGAACCTTCTTTGGTCACGTGCCCCACAAGGAATAGCGCAGTGCCGCTATTTTTAGCAAAGCGCGTGAGTAATGCGGCGGATTCACGAATTTGTGAAACCCCTCCAGGGGCAGATTGCAAAGTCTCGGTATATAAGGTTTGAATGGAATCCAGAATGGCGACAACAGGTTTTTCGTGCGACAGAACTTCACAAATTCTTTCGACACAGGTTTCAGCCATGACTTTGAGCTGATCGGTCGCTAAGTCTAATCGTTGCGCACGTAATGCAACTTGAGATAAAGATTCTTCACCAGTGACATAAAGGGCTGTACTTTTTTTACTCGCCATGTAAGTGGCTGTTTGCAGCAAAATGGTTGATTTGCCAATACCGGGATCACCGCCAATTAGAACCACTGAACCTGTGACCAAACCACCACCGAGTACCCGATCAAATTCCCCAATCCCTGTACCTAAACGTGTTTCACTAGAAACTGGAATTTGATTGAGCGTGGTAACTTGAGCAGTTTGTCCTGCATAACCTCCTACTTGGGGGCGAGCACGATGCGAAACTGTTGGCTCTAAACGCACTTCAGTTAAGCAATTCCATTCGCCACATTCAGCACATTGACCTGACCATTTAGGGTGATCTGCACCACATTGCTGACAACGATATACGGTTTTAGTTTTGCTCATAGTAAAGATACGTCATGTCGTAGAGAGGTGAAAATTGATGAAAATGTAGCAATAGGCGGTTGTAAATACAAATTTAACCGAAAAGCTGTCGTTATAAAATTGATTCGCTGCATGGATTTTATGGGGGATTGCAGTCATTAGGTAAAATTAAGATGAGAAAAATGCTTAAAATTTCTGCTAAAACGAGTGGAATTTCAAAAAAACACAGAAAACTTAAAAAACCTTTTTCTATTGTTAAATTTTTAAGCTAATTTTGTGACATAAAACTAAAGAGTTGAATATAACAATGTCAAATGATTTTTATACATCATCGAATGATGGTGGATTGCATCGAAGTTTATCCAATCGACATTTACAGTTGATTGCCATTGGCGGTGCAATTGGAACAGGGTTGTTCATGGGGTCTGGCAAAACCATCAGTTTGGCTGGTCCATCCATTTTGTTCATTTATATGATGATTGGCTTGATGGTCTATTTCGTCATGCGTGCAATGGGCGAGCTGTTACTTTCAAATTTGAACTATAAATCATTCATTGATTTATCTACTGATTTAATCGGCCCGTGGGCGGGTTATTTTGTCGGCTGGACTTATTGGTTGTGTTGGATCACCATTGGTATTGCAGATTTATCTGCCATTATTTATTACCTCGAATTCTTTAATGGTGGACAATCCTTTAGTGCGGCAGGTGGTTTGCTGATTAGTACCGTCGCCATTTTGTTTGTCCTCGGACTCAATTTGGTTACGGTCAAATTGTTCGGTGAAATGGAATTTTGGTTTGCGATGGTGAAAATCACCGCCATTATTGTGTTAATTGGTGTTGGTTTGTGGATGATTGTCACAGGTTTCACCAGTACCACAGGGACGGTTGCGAGTATTTCAAATCTTTGGACTCATAATGGTGTGTTCCCGAAAGGATTAGATGGTTTCTTGGCAGGTTTCCAAATTGCTATTTTCGCCTTTGTTGGGGTTGAATTGGTTGGAACAACCGCTGCAGAAACTCAAGATCCAGAGCGTAATTTACCAAAAGCGATTAATTCGATTCCAATTCGAATCATTATTTTCTATGTATTGGCGTTGTTTGTGGTGATGTGTGTGACGCCGTGGGATCAAATTAACCCGAAAGTTAGCCCATTCGTGAATATTTTCTCTCAAGCGGGCGTGGCTTCTGCCGCCATCGTGATGAACTTAGTAGTGCTATCTTCAGTGATGTCATCAATGAATAGCGGCGTATTTTCAACAAGTCGTATGCTATTTGGCTTATCGAGTGATCAGCAAGCACCAAAATTATTTGGCAAACTTTCAAAATCTGCCGTACCTGCTAAAGCATTGATTTTTTCTTCTATTTGTATCTTTTTAGGTGCCTTTGTCCAGTTTGTTTATAAGTTACAAACTGGAACCAATGATGAAGTCACAGCATTTACTTTAGCAACTACGCTGTCTACCATTTTGTTTATCTGTGTGTGGATTCTTATTATGTGGAGTTATATTAATTACCGCAAAAATAGACCAGAACTGCACGCTCAATCAACTTTTAAATTACCCGGTGGTGTAGTGACTTGTTGGGTGGTAATCATTTTCTTCTTGGCAACTATTTACTTCCTTGCTTTAGATGAAACTACTTTTGAAGCGCTTAAAGTCAGCCCAATTTGGTTTGTGATCTTGGCGATTGGTTATATCTTCTATAAAAAGAAAGATTAAGCATTCAGCCAATCTCCATCGGAAACGTCGGCTTTGAAGTCGGCGTTTTTTTATATCAATTTTTGATACAGCACAGTTTGCACTTTAGCCAATCCGATGATCACGCTATACTGCACCGAATTGAAAAAGTTAGGTGCTCAAATGCGTCCAATCATTTTTTCCATCAGCCTATTGCTGAGTATTTCAGGATTAACCGCGTGTGGTCAGTCGGGTGCATTGCTATTGCCTTCCGATGAAAATCATGACAAACGTGCCAAATATTTGCTTTATAAAAATGAAGCAGCGAAAAGTGTAACTACATCTGAGCTAAAATCAGAACCATCTTCAGACACTGTTGCACCGATACAACAGCAGTTTTCTGCACCTGCGTCATCAACGACGACAGCACCTTAATAACGCTTTACAGAAAGGATATATTCATGAGTTTTACCCGCATTCATGGGGTTTTGCATGTTGAGCAATGTTCACTCGATCAGCTCGCACAGCAATTCGGCACGCCTTTATATGTGTATTCAAAAGCAACTTTTGAAAAACATTATTTGGATATGCATCATGCCTTTGACTTTATTGATCATCAAATCTGCTTTGCGGTGAAATCAAACTCCAATATTGCAGTTTTGAATGTATTGGCAAAACTCGGTGCGGGTTTTGACATCGTGACAGGTGGTGAACTTGCTCGTGTACTTGCGGCGGGTGGTGAGCCATCGAAAATTGTATTCTCTGGTTTAGGTAAATCTGAAGCGGATATTGAAAAAGCATTAACGGTCGGCATTGCATGTTTCAATGTGGAATCACATGCCGAGCTGGAACGCATTCAAAAAGTGGCGGCAAAACTCGGTCAAAAAGCGCCGATTTCGTTACGTGTTAATCCAGATGTCGATGCCAAAACTCATCCGTATATTTCAACGGGTTTGAAAGAAAATAAGTTCGGTATTCCAAGCGATACGGTGAATGAAACCTATCAATATGCAGCGTCATTGCCCAATTTAGAAATCGTTGGGATTGACTGTCATATCGGTTCACAGTTGACTGAAACCAAACCTTTTGTTGATGCGCTTGATCGTGTCATTTTGATGATTGATGAGTTGAAAAACTTAGGCATCAACCTCAAACATATTGATATCGGTGGCGGTTTAGGCGTTCGTTATAAAGATGAAACGCCGCCAAGTGTTACGGAATATGCCAATGCGATGCGTCCAGTTTTAGAGAAATTAGGCTTAAAAGTGTATATGGAACCTGGCCGTAGTATTTCTGCCAATGCGGGCGCATTATTAACTAAAGTGGATTTGTTGAAGCCGACCAATCATCGTAACTTTGCGATTATTGATGCGGCAATGAATGATTTAATTCGTCCAGCTTTATATGAAGCATGGATGGATATTCAATCGGTCAATCCAAATGCTGATGTCGAAGTGAAAACTTGGGATTTGGTTGGTGCGATCTGCGAAACAGGCGATTTCTTGGGTAAAGAACGTGATTTAGCCCTTCAAGAAAATGATGTGTTGGCAGTGCTCGGTGCAGGGGCATATGGTTTTGTGATGAGTTCAAATTACAACACGCGTGGTCGTGCTGCCGAAGTAATGGTCAGTGGCGACCAAGCCTATGTCATCCGAGAGCGTGAAAGCATTGAATCGCTTTGGGAAAATGAACGTTTGTTGCCTTTGGAGTAAATTGAGATGTTCTTAGAATTTTCCAAAATGCATGGTTTAGGCAACGATTTTATGGTCGTTGACCTTGTGACCCAACGTGCTTATTTAGATAAAGTCACGATCCAACGTTTGGCAGATCGTCATTTTGGTGTGGGTTTTGATCAACTGCTGATTGTAGAGCCACCCGATTTACCTGATGTTGATTTTAAATATCGCATATTCAATGCCGATGGTTCTGAGGTCGAGCAGTGCGGTAATGGCGTGCGTTGTTTCGCACGCTTTGTACATGAGCGTCAACTGACCACCAAAACCAAAATTCGGGTACAAACCAATGCTGGCATTGTTGAACCTGAATTGGGGGCAAATGGTTGGGTTCGGGTGAATATGGGGCAGCCGAAATTTCTACCTGAAGAAATTCCTTTTGTAACTCAAGAACATGAAGATGCTGAGGGTTTATATCATATCGCCTTGGCGGATGAAAAAACGCTTAATATTGATGTGGTCAATATGGGCAATCCACATGCGGTCACAATTGTCCCAGACGTATTAACCGCAGATGTTGCAGGAATTGGGCCTCAAGTCGAGTCACATGTGCGCTTTCCTGCACGAGTCAATGCTGGTTTTATGCAAATTATTGACGAAAAGCATATCCGTTTACGCGTGTTTGAACGTGGTGTAGGTGAAACTTTGGCGTGTGGTACAGGCGCGTGTGCCGCCGCGGTCAGTGGTATGCGCCGTGGTTTACTGGCGAATGAAGTTGAAGTGCAACTTGCTGGCGGGAAACTTCAAATTGCTTGGCGAGAAGGTGATGTGGTTTGGATGACTGGGCCAACGACGCATGTCTATGACGCGCGTTTGGATTTAAGATATTTTCAGAGCTAAAAAATTAAGAATAAGCACGACATCGTTCGTGCTTTTTTATGGATAGGGAGTTGTAGATGGGAGGACAAATTGAAGCACATTCATCGCAACTTCTTTCCATGTGGCTCAAAGAACGGACGATTCAAAATCAGTCTGAGCATACCATTTCAGCCTATCAACGTGATTTGACCGATTTTTTTCATTTTTGTGAAGTTAAGAAATTACAGCTACAAGATATTGAAGCTTCCGATTTACGCGAATATTTAGCCGAACGTGTCGAGCGAGATCAGCTTAGTTCCAGTAGCTTACAGCGTCATTTGACCTCAATCCGACAATTTATGAAGTGGGCAGAACAAGGTCAATATCTTGTGCAAAATCCATCCGAAGATTTTAAATTAAAGCGTCAACCAAGACCGTTACCAGGCATGATTGATATTGAAACGATTAATCAAATACTAGATCAAGCAGCACCTGAAAAAATCCTTGATCAACAATTATGGTTAAGAGACAAAGCAATGCTTGAATTGCTTTACTCCAGTGGCTTACGTTTGGCAGAACTACAAGGCTTAAGTTTCAAAGACATTGATTTTAATCGAATGCTATTGCGAATTACGGGTAAAGGAAATAAAACGAGAATTGTGCCATTTGGGCAGAAAGCCAAAGATAGTTTGCTATTGTGGATGAGTGTTTATCGAATTTGGCAAGGCGATTTACGCGCAGATTTTTCTATTTTTATTTCAAAAAAAGGGCAGACGCTCACCCCCCGTCAAATTGAAAATCGAGTGAAATATCAGGCACAAAGAGCAGGTGTAAATGTTGACTTGCATCCACATTTATTGCGCCATTGTTTTGCTAGCCATATGCT
>DAOMAH010000090.1:1744-6618 GCA_035426725.1 Acinetobacter sp. | reverse complement strand
TCTCCCCAACCCTCTTTAAATAAAGAGGGGGAACTCCTCCCTTTTTAAATGGAGGTGGGGGAATTCAATACAGGCACGTTTTATGTCTTCATCACCGATTTCTAAAGTGTTGTTTAACAAAGTTGCATTTATTGGACTTGGACTGATTGGTTCGAGTTTGGCACGTGTGATCGTGGCTGAACAACTTGCGACTGAAATTGTGGCGTCTACACGCTCAAAAAAAACATTAGAAGATGCAAAAGCCTTAGGTTTGATTCAACACGGTTATGAAAACCCTGTAGATGCGGTTCAAGGTGCAGATCTCATTGTTTTAGCATTGCCAGTTCGTGCGACACAAAAAGTACTTGAACAAATCAAACCGTATTTATCCGACAATGTCATTATTACCGATGTTGGTAGCACCAAAGGCAATGTTGTAGACGCGGCAAAAGCTGTATTTGGTGAAAATTTACCTGTAGGCTTTGTCCCTGGACACCCAATTGCAGGGGCGGAACATACTGGCGTACATGCGGGCAAAATTGATTTATTTGCCAATCATAAAGTGATTTTGACGCCACTTGATAGCAGCGCAGATTGGGCAGTACAAAAACTGATTCAACTGTGGTCGGCGGCAAAAGCAGAAGTGATTTGTATGGATGTGAGCAAGCATGATGAACTGCTTGCGCATACCAGTCATTTACCGCATTTAATGGCTTTTAATTTAGTCGAACAACTGGCAAATCGTGAAGATAATTTAGATATTTTCCGCTATGCTGCGGGTGGTTTTCGAGACTTCTCTCGTATTGCTGCCAGCGATCCGCAGATGTGGCATGACATTTTCTTTGCCAATAAAACCGCGATTTTAAATGCCGTTGCTGGGTTTGAACAGCAACTCTCTGTATTGAAAAAATTGATTGAAACTGAAGACTCGCAAGCGTTGATCGGGTTGCTTGGACATGCCCAAGCCGCACGCCAGCACTTCAACCACATGTTAGCGCAAAAACCTTTGATGGAGAACGACAAGGTGACACAGCAATTTACCATTTTACCAAGCAAGAAAACTTTCACAGGTAAATTTACTGTACCCGGTGACAAATCGGTGTCGCATCGTTCCATCATGTTTGGTGCGATTGCCGAAGGCACTACGCATGTCACAGGCTTCCTAGAAGGTGAAGATGCATTGGCTACTTTACAAGCTTTCCGTGATATGGGCGTGAGTATTGAAGGGCCGAAAAATGGTGAAGTTACCATTCACGGTGTCGGAATTCACGGCTTAAAAGCACCAGCAAGTGCCTTGTATATGGGCAACTCAGGTACCAGTATGCGTTTGTTGTCTGGCATGCTTTCTGCGCAAAAATTTGATTCAGTAATGACGGGTGATGCATCATTGTCTAAACGTCCAATGGAGCGTATTGCCAAGCCATTACGTGCCATGGGCGCACAGATTCAAACCACTGGCGAGAAAGGTACGCCACCTGTAAGCATTACAGGTAGTCAGGTTTTAAAAGGTATTCAATACGATTTACCGATGGCATCTGCACAAGTGAAATCAGGCATTTTATTGGCAGGTTTGTGGGCGGAAGGCGAAACCTCGGTGACTGAACCCGAACCAACACGGGATCATAGCGAACGTATGTTACGTGCTTTTGGTTATGAAGTGAAAACCGAGGGCAATAAAATCTCGCTAGTTGGTGGCGGTAAATTGGTGGGGACGAATATTCAAGTACCTTCTGATATTTCATCTGCGGCATTTTTTATGGTCGGTGCAGCAATTACCGAAGGTTCGGATGTTGTTTTGGAAGCTGTCGGCATTAATCCAACACGAACTGGTGTGATTGAAATCCTCAAGCAAATGGGCGCTGATTTGACCGTCGAAAATGAACGTATTGCAGGTGGTGAACCAATTGCGGATATTCATATTAAAGGTTCGAGAACACTAAAAGGCATTCACATGCCTGAAGATCAAGTACCTTTGGCGATTGATGAATTTCCTGCATTGTTTATTGCAGCGGCTTGTGCAGAAGGTCAGACCATTTTAACAGGCGCAGCGGAACTTCGAGTTAAAGAATCAGATCGCATCCAAGTCATGGCAGATGGTTTGAAAATCATGGGTATAGATTGTACGCCGACTGACGATGGCATCATTATCGAAGGTAAGGGTAAATCAGGCGATTGGTCGCCGATATTTACTGGCGGAGAAATTGAATCGCACCATGACCATCGTATTGCCATGAGTTTTAGTATGGCTGGTTTGCGTACTTCGGGTGCAATTACCATTCATGGAACTGAAACGGTTGCGACCAGTTTCCCGACTTTTACTGAACTCGCAAATAAAGCAGGTTTGGATTTGCAAGTTGTAGATCAGTAAACTTATTTGAAATGCAGTATTTAGCTTAGCTAAACACTGCATTTTTTACATTGACTTGAAACAGTGTTTTATCGAGTTCAATAAATTCAATATCACAATCAATAAATTTTTCAATCATGGCAGCCTGAGTGCGGGTGTGCTCGCTAATACATTGCGCCGTAAATTCACCGCCTTGTCCTAATGCTAAAGGTAGTAGTAATTGATCTGCTAAATATTCATCCATAGCAGCATTAGATTTCATATATTGCGTCACTTGTTCTGCCAAATGATTGGCAATTTGTTCCGCACTTTTTCGCATTTCACCCAAAGCTGTAAATAGCTGAACATTATTTTCGTACTCAATTTTGACATACAACGTATTCCCTTGGCTGATACCATTTAAACGAAATTGCTTCTGGGTATCCAGTTTTAGTTTTTTATTTAAAGTCACTAATTCCCGTTCTGCAATTTGTGCTTCCTCTGAAAGATTTAATACAGCCGCAAAAGCTCCAATACTTTGTAAAGCACCACGATCTAATAAACTCAGCTTGTTTCGATGTTGCCACGGCTGAATTTTGATGTAAATTTCACCTGCACCAACTGGGAAGAAGTCTGCTTTGTTTAACTTAAATTCAGCCTCTATCCCAAGTTTTTTTAATGCAGGTAAGAAACACTGCTCAATAAAATCAGCCGTTGGTGCAAGTGGGTTGTGTGTACCACCTGAAATCGTGAGTTCACTGGCTTGATTTTGTAATAACAAAGCAGGTAGGAGGGTTTGTAAAACCAGTGTTGTGCTTCCTGCAGAACCAATTTGGAATTGGTATTTTCCACTTTTTATTTGTTGTGGTTTGAAATACAAACGTTGGCTATGTAGTTCAGCTCCTTCAACATAAGCTTGGCTAATTTCTTGAGATGCTTGTACACAGACCAAATGCTGACGCATTAAGCCTGATTTTCTACGTCCAGCACGAATATTGATTAATTCAAATGCTTGACCTGTAATCATTGAAAGGGCAAGGGCAGTTCTTAAAATTTGCCCGCCACCTTCGCCTTGTGAACCATCAATTTGGATGGTTGCTGGCATATTTGCCAAAGCTTTATTCACGTCTATTTTCCTTATTTTCTAATTAAATGAACATACTGTCAGTACATGGTAATGCGAAGTAACGCGTGACTTTGCTTTTGGCAAAGGTTTACTAGGTACATGGTGCTGAGCCTAATCAGTGAAGATTGATCCACGGCTCACATGCTGCCATAGCCGCCTGAATTATTTTCAATCCCTCAAGCGGACGCAGGATCTTGTACTCGCCCAGTATGTCCAAACTGTGTTTGTGAACCAAATTCACAGAAATCGGGTTCACAAAATCTGTTATCTATTCAACTAAATCAATTTGCCAATTTGCAGCCTGAATCTTGATATTTAAATCGCGTAGTTTCGCGCTGATATCATCGGCTTGTTTTTGCAAGCTAGAAACAGGGATAACCTTCTTCCATTTAATTTCACGTGAGCTATAACGATCAGGTTCTCGGTGCGTATTGGCAATCGCACCAATAAGAATCTTATGCTGTTCAGCATAACTATCACGTAAACATAATAGCGACAGCAATATTTTGCCATCTTCTAATTTTGCTTGTGCATTGGTCAAATGAATACGACAAATCAACTGATTACTTTCTTGGGTTAAAGCAAATACCTGTTTGATCAGCTCATTTGGATCTTCACTTGGTTCATCGCCATCTTGTACCAATACATTGGCATTGATCCGTTGTTTTAATGAAGCGAGCTTTTTTTGTTGATCGCTTCGAAGTAAAAGTGCTTCTGCAAGTTTCATTGTGTTTACCTATTTGTAATGTTCTAAACTTCTTTCATGTGCCGAATAATCACCGTTTTCACTAATTCTTTTTGACCTTTGGTATTTTGAAAAATGGTCATGCCTTCCCAGCCACCCAGGACAAAATCATCACCAATTTGAGTACTTTGTCCAAGCAATAATACATTGTGCAAAATCATGCCGTTGCTGAGATACACATCATAAGATTTGCCTGCGTGTATTTGCTGAGTCAACATTGGAACAACAAGTTCCGTATTCTGTTGTTCTTGTTGTAAAGCTTTCGTTTTACAGTACCAATAGAAACTGGAGAATAAGCAAATGATGAATAAAACAGTCAAGATGATCGTCATATTATTCTCCTTAAATAAAGTAAATTAACCCTTAACACAAACCACTTGTCTTAATGTATAAACCACTTCAACCAAATCTTTTTGTGCTTTCATCACATCTTCAATCGGTTTATAAGCTGATGGAATTTCATCAATCACAGCCGTATCTTTACGGCATTCCACACCTTCAGTTTGCGCAATCTGATCTTCTACTGTAAATCGACGTTTTGCTTCAGCACGGCTCATGACACGACCTGCACCATGCGAACATGAACAGAATGATTCCTGATTTCCAAGTCCACGAACAATAAAAGACTTCGCACCCATTGAACCTGGGATAATTCCATATTGTCCAAGTTTGGCACTTACAGCGCCTTTACGTGTCAC
>DAOMAH010000090.1:0-1644 GCA_035426725.1 Acinetobacter sp. | reverse complement strand
CTGGGATAATTCCATATTGTCCAAGTTTGGCACTTACAGCGCCTTTACGTGTCACTATAACTTCTTCGCCGTAATGTTCTTCCTTTTCCACATAATTATGATGACAGTTCACTGCTTCCAATTTGGCATTAAATGGTTTTGGAATAATGATTGCTAAAGCTTTAATTGCTGCTTGCATCATAATTTCACGGTTTTTCATAGCAAAACGTTGTGCCCAACCCACAGCAAACCAGTAATCATCAAAATGCTCAGTGCCTTCAACTAAATAAGCCAAATCTTTGTTCGGTAAGTTAATAAAATGCTTTTGCATATCTTTACGTGCAAGTTCAATAAAATGATTTCCGATTGCATTACCCACACCACGAGAACCTGAGTGCAACATAATCCAAACATGATCATGTTCATCTAAACAGATTTCTACAAAGTGATTTCCAGTACCTAAAGTTCCCAATTGCTTACGGTTATTGGTGTTTTTTAGGCGAGGGTGCTTCGCGCAGATCAATTCAAAATCTGCAACTAGATCAGCCCAAGCCTGATCTACCATTTCAGGTGGTGTGTCCCATGAACCACGATCTCGTCCACGGTTTTTTGTCATTCCGTGTGGAATTAAACGTTCAAGTTCAGTACGTAAACCATGTAAATTATCAGGTAAATCAGAAGCGGTTAAGTTGGTGCGAGTCGCCATCATTCCACAGCCGATATCCACACCTACCGCAGCAGGGATAATTGCGCCTTTGGTTGGAATCACGCTTCCAATCGTTGCGCCTAGACCAAAGTGGACATCTGGCATCACTGCCATCCATTTATAAATAAAGGGCATTTGCGCTGTTTGTAAGAGTTGTTGTTTTGAGTTGTCATCAACAATTACGCCATTGGTCCACATTTTCACAGGCATACCATTTTCGTTTTTTAGAACTTGATAAGCTCGCTGTTGCTCTTGTTCAAATTGAGCTTGTTGGTTGATTTGTTCAACGACAGACATTTTCATTTTCCTTTCAAAGCCTGCCTGCCAATCGTTTGCAGGCAGGTGATATCCACAATATCCCAATGATGTTGTGTGCTTATACTATTGCAGTGACTGTGCCAACATTTAATAAATTAAATTTAAATTTTATAAGATATTGATAATTAATATAAATAAAAATATCTAACGTTTTAGGGGGATAAGAATCTAGTCAATTGTGAGATGTGGTTTATATTTTATTTGATATAAATATATCTTTATGGATATATTATATATCTTTAAATATTGTGGAATGGCTTTGTTTTTATCAAGTTTAGGGTGCAATGAGTAAAATAGGATGTGAATGTAGGCATATCATTTTTGACCAAACAGATGCTCTTGCGTACAAAGCCGCATTTATTAGGTGGCAGCGAAATCATTTCCAAGGTTTCGCACCTGACTCTAAAACATACAATGCTACATTAAACTTAAAAACTGCTAGTAAATGAAAATGAATAAAAAAACCATCGTAATTGGATTTGTGGGTTCTACCTTAGATCAAGGAAAGCGTCCAGATCGTTGGCAACGTTGGCGTCCAACGCTAAGTCTATTAATGCACGAAGATCTCATTGTCGATGAGCTAGTATTGCTCCATGACCGACAACACCGTAACTTGGTGGATTTTATTCGAGAAGATGGGG
>DAOMAH010000089.1:1627-6724 GCA_035426725.1 Acinetobacter sp. | reverse complement strand
ATATGAAAATGGAAAATTTGATGAATAAGCAAACGGACAATGGTAATTCTTGTACTCGAAGCATAGCTCCTCATCTTGCTGCGTCGTGCAACTCTTCTCCTCGCACTCGAAGCATAGCTTCTCGTCTTGCGACCCGACCGAGCGCTGCTCGAATGAATCGTGCCTCAGGATTCACGTTGATTGAAGTAATGGTCGTGATTGTGATTTTAGGTGTATTGGCAGCACTTATTGTACCTAACGTGATGGGGCGTGGTGAAAAAGCCAAAGTTGATACTACAACGATTACCCTTAAAGGCGTAGCAGGCGCACTAGATCAATATAAGTTAGACAATGGACGTTATCCATCTATGCAAGATGGTGGTTTGGATGCCTTAGTGAATAAACCTGCGACTGCAAAAAATTGGCTACCAGGTGGTTATGTCAAAGGTGGTTATCCTAAAGACAGTTGGGAAAACGACATTCAATATGTAATCCCTGGTGCGGAAGGGCGTAAATTCGATTTATATTCTTTTGGGGCAGATGGTAAAGAAGGCGGCGAAGAAAATGATGCCGATATTTATTATCAACCTTAAGTACGTTCAAAATAATGATCACTTCACTGCGAATAATGAAATAAAGAGTGAAGTGATAATACTTATCAATTCAAAAACAAATATAATCATATGAAAAATAATAAATTATTAAAATAAAGTTGATTTGAGATTTATAATAAGAATTATTCCCATATTCAATAGTTACAACAAATCTAAAAGATGTAGAAAAATAGACTTTTCCTTTGATCTAAAGATTCGCATAATCCATTGAGTTAATGAAAATAATCGCGAGATGGTCAATGAAAGCATTTTTAATTTTAGATGAGCTCAATCAGCTCCATTGGACAATGCTGAAATCTGTCTTGCTGATTTTAAGCTTATTGCCTATCAGTGAAGTCGCTTTAAACGCATGGCAAACCACCGAGGGTAGCAGTCAAATTATGATTGGCTTCTTTGCATTGAGTTTGTTCAGTACATGGTTTGTGCTTTGTTTTGTCAGTGCATTGAAAACCAGTGTTTGGCATCGTGATGAATTTATTTCCAGTTACGAGCAATTATTGTTTAAAGCGTATCGCTCAGTTTCGATGGTTTTTTTATCGAGCTTGGTGGCTTATTTGTCGGTGCAGTTATCTGTTGTTCTTTAATGGTTCATCCCAAAAAAAGAGCGTTTATTTAAAACGCTCTTTTTTATTTGCTTAACGCCGTGACTTAAACGCGATATCAACCTTACGTGGGCGATAAATCCACCCCATTAGTAATAGAAAAATCGAGAAAATTAAGATCGGATAATCACTGACACGGTTATATAAAGTCTGTCCTTGCATGGCAGGTAAATCACCGCGTAACACCGCTTCCTGATCAAGAGGGGCTTGCTTCACGATATGACCTTGTTCATTAATGAATGCCGTGACACCTGTGTTGGTGGTACGAATAAACCATCGTCCATTTTCTTTGGCACGCATTTGCACCATTTGCAAATGTTGCCAAGGGCCAGCAGTTCCGGTAAACCATGCATCATTTGATACGGTAATGAGAAAATCACTGTTCGTGGCATTGCGACGAGTCAAATTCGGATAGGCAACTTCATAACAAATAGCGGCTGCTAAGGCATGACCTTTGACCATTAACGGTTTTTGATTGGCATCACCCTGAGAAAAACCACTCATGCTGACATCGTTTTGCATGGCAGGTAGCACCCACTTCAACAAACCCGATAAAGGAATATATTCCCCAAAAGGTACTAGACGTTGTTTCTTATATAACCCTTCGGACTGGTAGCCCGATGCCATAATACTGTTGTAATACAACGGCTCACCAACTTGTTTGGACTGTGTCACATCCCAATATGGAATGCCTGTGACCCAAGCGGTATCGCTTCTTTTGGCTTGCGCATCCATCGCCTGTAAAAACTCAGGAATATCGGTTTGGAATAAAGGTATGGATGATTCAGGCCATACAATTAAATCACGGCCCCATTCTGCACGTGTCAGTTTGCTATAAATTTCTAAGGTTTTAATTTGATATTCAGTTAACCATTTCAGGTCTTGCGGAATATTGCCTTGAATTAAGGAAACGCGCAGCGGTGGAGATGCTTTCGGTTGTACAAATTGAATTTGATTAGTAGCCCACGCCCCTAAAATTAATAGCGCAGCAGGTACAGCCCAGAACCAACGTCGGTTCAAAATTTCGACAACGGCGCACGCCAAAATTAATACGACAAAAGAAACTGAGAAAATTCCGAATAATGGTGCGTAACCATCAAGCAAACGTTCAGTGAACGCATAACCTGCAAATAACCAAGGAAATCCTGTAAAGACCCAAGTTTTTGCCCATTCAAATAACACCCAAAGCGGGGCGAAAGTGAGTGGGGTTTCAGGAAAGAAACGACGGTACAGCCACGTTTGGAATGCGGTAAATAAACCCATTAACGTGGCCATAAAGGCAATCATCAATATACTGACAAACGCATTGGTATCGCCATAGGTGTGAATGGAGGTATAGAGCCAAAACGCCCCGACAAACCATAAACCAAATCCATACGCCCAACCCAAGACAAAGGCTTGTAACGGGTTACGTTGACGTAAAACTGCATATAACAATGCAGGCGATAAGATCGCCAGCCACCAAAAATAATAGGGTGCAAGTGCTAAACTGAAAATACCACCTGAAATCAGTGCAATCAGTAAAGGGTAAATGAAGTGCAGTTGTTTACGTGGCTGAGATGGGTTGAGTAACTTTTCGAAAAAAATTCTCATGCGCGTACAGCTCGAATTAAGTGAATGGTGCGGGCATCGGCTTCAATAATGGTAAATTGCCAATCGCCAAGCTCGAGGGTTTGCCCTTCTAAATCACTCACTAAAGCAATTTCTTGTAGCAATAACCCACCCATCGTTTCCACTTCATCGTCAGAAAAATCGGCATCTAAAATAGAGTTAAAGTATTCAATCGGGGTCAGTGCTTGCACTATCCACGTATTGGCTGTAGTTGGGTCATTGTCTGGCACGATATATAAGGCTTCTTCATCAGCAATATCGTGTTCGTCTTCAATTTCACCGACAATTTCTTCGAGGATATCTTCAAGTGTGACCAAGCCAGAGGTTGAACCATATTCATCAATCACAATGGCAATGTGCGTTTGGGTGTTTTTTAGCATCCGCAAAACTTGGTCTGAACGCGCACTTTCAGGCACAAACACAGGCTGACGCATTAAAGAGCGAATATCGACACTGACATTTTGTTCAGTTAAAAAAGGCAAGAGGTCTTTGGCTAATAATATGCCGACCACATTATCGGTTTGATCGGCTGAAAACACTGGAAAGCGTGAATGTGCCGATTCAATTAAGACCGGTAAAATATCGAGTAACTGTTCATCTTCTTGTAAGCTAATGATCGCAGTACGCGGTGTCATGACTTCTCGAATTTTAGTCGCAGGGAGGTCGAGAACGCCCTCAAGCATTGCGACAGTATCGGGTTCTAAAAAGCGACGCGAGTCTTGAACTAATTTGAGTAATTCATCGCGGGTTTCAGGTGCGGTACCTAACCATTTTCGTAAGCCACGCATACCCCACGATGGACTGGATTCCTCAATCATGATCTTTCCTAAAGACTCTCTATATCAATTAGATGATTTTCATCATACCGAAGATACAGCGGATATGCACTCATAAAACCATGTAAAAAAATGTACAGTTTTTCAAAAATTCAGGCTGATTTTTATCGCATCGCTTTATGCTAAAATTCGGACATGCAATTTTTGAGTTTTAAGATGTCTGAACCAACCAATCTTCCGACCGTGCAACTGAATACTCGTGGTTTACGCTGTCCTGAACCCGTCATGATGTTGCATCAAGCCATTCGTAAAGCAAAATCGGGCGATACAGTTGAAGTATGGGCAACCGATAACTCAACGACATGGGACATTCCAAAATTTTGTCTGCATTTGGGACATGAGCTGGTCTTACAAGAAGAAGTATTGGATGATGCGGGCAATAAAGAGTTTCATTATTTAGTGCAAAAGGGCTAGATGATTGTTTAATTTTTTTGCTTAGCGATGAAGAATTAAAGCATATATTTGATTTACCACATGGCTTGGTTGAACCAAGCCATGAATTTTTGCCTTCTCTTATTTGTGGAATTTATCAAAATATCGAGACAACCAATAATCTGAACTGAAATAGCGTCCTCCACCCAAAACAACTAAGGCAAGGAGCATGATTAAATAAGTTGCAGCAAACTCGATACCATTATTTAAGATCACAAATGAACCGCTGGACGTAAGCCAATCATAGTTGCCATAGCTTTCTAAAATTTCCCGTGCTTTTTCTAATTTTTCTGTAGATGCGAAGACTTGTGCATTGGCGAAGGGTGCATTTGCATCGGCAATGGCTTGCCAACCATTTGGAAGATGTACCGTAATTATTGCTACGACCATCGTCATGATCAGTGGAATGCTAATTAAGCGAGTAAAAAGCCCAAGTGCTAATAATATTGCACCACCAAGTTCAGCCAATATTACAAGCCCAACCATCAGCGTGGGAAATGGTAAACCCAAACCCCACTCACTATTGCCGAACCAGTGAACAGTATCATCAAAATGCATGAGCTTATTTTGACCAGCCATCCAAAAAATGGGGACTAAATAGATTCTTAAAGCAAGTGCAGCAACACCATCGAAATGTTTTAAGTGGGTTAAGATTTTTTGGTAGCGTTGTAATATAGAGTTTATTAAGGATTTCATGAGAATTTCACACCGAATAGCATTGAATAATTGTTAGTCGGTTGAAAAGTTGGTTTATTACAATATTTTTTTATTTTTAACTGTAATAAATGGATTGGTCGCTCGTCTAATTATATGTACCTCAGTACAAACCTAAAAAATTGACTCAAAAAGGAACTTCAAAATGAATAAATTAAACTCAATGACTTCAGTTGCTGCATTACTCGCGCTTTCAATGGTTGGTGCGACAACTCAGGTTTCTGCTGCGCCGACTACGACGGAAACGCATGCGAATAAAACCGCAGAAGGTAAGTGCGGTGAAGCGAAATGTGGTGCAGCTAAAAAAGC
>DAOMAH010000089.1:0-1527 GCA_035426725.1 Acinetobacter sp. | reverse complement strand
AAATGTGGTGCAGCTAAAAAAGCCGCTGATGCAAAATGCGGTGCTGATAAAAAAGCAGCCGATGCCAAATGTGGTGCAGATAAAAAAGCTGCTGATGCTAAATGTGGTGCAGCTAAAAAAACTGCTGACGCAAAATGCGGTGCTGCCAAATAATTTGCTAGTAAATCAACAAACCAATGAATGATATAGATCATATTAAGTTGGTCTGCATCATTCAGTAAGGAATACCTTATGAAAGTCTTAAAAGGTGTTGGATTAGGTTTAAGGCGTGATTTTATCGAAACTTTTCTAAGCTTAGAAACGCATCCTGACTTCATAGAAGTTGCACCTGAGAACTGGATGGGTTTTGGAGGGCGACATGCAAAGTTAATCGAACAATGTGCCGAAAAATCACCTTTAATTTGTCATGGTTTGTCTCTTTCGATTGGTGGGCCGCATCCGTTAAATGTTGAATTTATTCAGCAGATAAAAGCATTTTTACAACGCTATCAGGTAGGAACTTATTCAGAGCATTTGAGTTATACCAACGATGGTGGTTATTTATATGATTTATTACCAATTCCAATGACTGAAGATGCAGTACGCTATGTCTCTGAGCGTATTCTTCGTGTTCAAGACATTCTTGGGCAAAAGTTGGTGCTTGAAAATGTCTCAACTTATCTGATGCCTCATGCAGAAATGAGCGAAGCTGAATTTGTCGCTGAAGTCATCAAACAGGCAGATTGTGAATTACTTTTAGACGTAAATAATGTCTACGTAAACAGTATTAATCATGATACAAATCCGTATGCTTTTATAGAAAAGATGCCATCAGAACGCATCCGTTATCTGCATATTGCTGGTCACGAGCAAGTGAGCAATCAGCTATTGATTGATACGCATGGCGCAGAGATTTGTGATCCAGTTTGGGAGCTTTTGGAATTTACTTATCAACAACACGGTGTGAAACCAACTTTATTAGAGCGTGATTTTAATATTCCTACATGGCAAGAAATAGAAAATGAGCTGGCAAAGATTCAACGGAGACAAAACCAATTTTTAATTACGCCATCATTTTGTCAAACGTCGTGCTTAACAGGGTCATGAGGGTAAAATGAATAATAAATTGCAGACTTTCCAAGAGTCCCAACAACAATTTTGTCATTGGATACGCGACCCAAAACAGTCAATACCTCAATCCTTTGATACTGAGCGTATGCATGTTTATCGGGAATTATTATTCAATAATGTCAGTTCTTTTATTAATTTAGTTTATCCCGTTGCAAGATCAATATTACCTGAACAAAGATGGCAATTTCTGTTAGAAGAATTCTTCCAAAAATCTCTAAATCAATCGCCATCCTATAATGATATTTCACTGCAATTTAGAGAGTATCTTGAGGAGCAACAACATCCAGTTTTACAAGAATATCCGTGGTTAGCTGAGTTATTACAGTATGAATGGCTGGAGCTTTATTTAGATACTTTGGAGATAGCAGAGAAGCAATATATTGAAGCACCTGTCTGGCAATTAAAAACGCAAGTTTG
>DAOMAH010000088.1:0-6783 GCA_035426725.1 Acinetobacter sp. | reverse complement strand
TAATGCGCCGTTGACTTATGTGCCAATTCGATCTGATTCAAAATATGATGGCTCATATTTTTTGCCATTTCCTCTTTGGCATAAAACACTTCCCCAATATTTTCTTTGCGAATGATCACGGCTTCTTCTTTACTTTCAGCGCAGATCAACACCTGAATTTCGGGGTTCAATTGCTTCGCAATATCAATAATTCGGTGAATATCCAAAATATCCATAGGAGAAATTACCAATAAGCGAGCATGTTGAATATGCGCTTGGATCAGAACATATGGTTCAGTAGCTTCACCGCTGACCGCAGCAATCCCTTCAAAACGTAGTTTTTCAACAATTTCACGATTTTCTTCAGCAATCACGACCTTGATGTTTTGCTGTATTAAATTCTCGCTAATACGTCGACCAACACCACCGTAGCCAATGATTACCACTTGATCACGTAAATACTCTTGATCCATTTCATCGGGCAACATCGCCAGTGGGTCGCCACTACGTTCTAGCAAACGCGCTAAATGTGAACGCTCACGAATCCAACGCTGAGCAGGTTCAATGGCAGAAAATACAAAAGAATTCAATGTAATGGAGAACAAAGCACCTGCAAGAATCAAGTTCTGAGCATCTTGCGTGAGTAATCCAAGGGATAGACCCAAGGTCGCTAGGATGAACGAAAACTCACCAATCTGTGCCAAACTTGCACCAACCGTCAACGCAGTATTAATTGGATAGCGGAAAAATAACACCAACGCGATCGCCGCGAGAGTTTTACCGACCATGATGATGGCAACCACTGCTAAAATTCTTAATGGCTCAGCCAGTAAAATTGCAGGGTCGAACAGCATGCCGACTGAAACAAAAAATAGAATAGAGAAAATTTCACGCAAAGGCAGGGTTTCTTCTTCAGCGCGATGGCTAAAATCAGACTCTTTCACCACCATGCCTGCAAAGAATGCGCCTAGAGCCATAGAAACGCCAAACACGGCATAAGAACCATAGGCAATCGAAACAGCAGCAGCAACAACTGTTAAAGTAAATAGTTCACGTGAGCCTAGACGTGCGACCAACTGCAAAATCATAGGTACAAGGCGTTTACCAATAATCAGCATAAACGCAATAAAGCCAGTGACTTTAAGTAAGGTAATACCAATCGTCACCCAAATGCTTTGTGAAGTGTCTGTGCCGGGTAAGGCTTGACCACCCAGTAGCACGGCAGTGGCAGGTAGTAGCACTAAGGCTAAAACCATCACCAAATCTTCTACCAGCAACCAACCGACAGCAATCGTACCATTCACGGAGTCGAGTAAGCCACGATCACCCAAGGCCTTGAGCAACACGACCGTACTGGCGCAAGATAAGCTTAGTCCGAAAACGATTGCTGAGCCTAAGCTCCATCCCCAATACATAGAAACGGCGATACCTAGCAACGTCGCCACAGCGATTTGTAAAATTGCACCGGGCAGGGCAATACGACGGACTTGGATTAAATCTTTAAGGGAAAAATGCATCCCGACGCCGAACATTAAAAACATCACCCCGAGTTCGGCAAGTTGGTTCGCCAGTTGCATATCGCCAACAACACCGGGTGTGTTGGGGCTAATAATAATGCCTGCGACCAAATAACCAATCAAAGGAGGTAAGCGTAAGCGTGCTGCGATATAGCCAAAAATAAGGGCCATACCAAAACCAACAGCAAGTAATATAATTAAATCAACATCATGTGGCATTGAAACTCCTTAATCATTGCGGTTAAGGTAGAAATAAATCAGCATAAAACATGCCAACAAAACCAGACTAAAGTGTAACAAGTAAAATCGAATTAGTTGATCATAATTTGCTTAATCATCAAAAATAATTATGAAAACTAGTCTTAAGTTTATTTTAGTGAAAGCAAATTTTGGGCAAAAAAAACGACCTCAAAAGAGATCGCTTTTTTTTAGAAAACTAAAATTATTTAATTTTAGCTTCTTTGAAAATCACGTGTTGACGGATTTTTGGATCAAATTTTTTGATTTCCATTTTTTCCGGCATAGTACGTTTGTTTTTAGTCGTGGTATAGAAATATCCAGTACCAGCGGTAGAAACTAGGCGAATTTTATCACGCATTGTTCGAACTCCTTAGATCTTTTGACCTTGAGCACGGAGATCAGCAAGAACTTTCTCAATACCCAATTTATCAATAATACGCATACCCTTAGTGGTTAAACGAAGACGTACAAAACGCTTTTCGCTTTCTACCCAAAAACGGTGGTGGTGCAGGTTCGGCTCGAACCGGCGTTTGGTTTTGTTGTTTGCGTGCGAAACGTTGTTGCCAACGATTGGACGCTTGCCGGTAACTTGGCAAACCTTAGACATGGTGAACTCCATTGCTAGTTTATACCGCACTTTTTGTGCGACTAGCCTTTCAAAGTAAACGGATGAAATCATTCAAGGGGCGTTTTATACCAAAAATACGATTAAAAGACAAGCGAATTCGGTAAAAACTAGGCATGATCTGGTGTGATAGATCATGCCTTGATCAAGCTAGCGAAATAGTGTTTTTAAAAGTAGTTTGTGTACCGCTTTATTATAAGGCGGTAAAATCAATTTTAAGCTGTACAATTTCGAGCTAACAGGATTTGACATCACTGAACGTTCGTGTGAGAAGCTAAAAAAGCCTTCTTTGCCGTGGTATTTCCCCATACCTGATGCACCAACACCCCCAAAAGGAAGATCGTCCTGTGCAACGTGGGTAAGGGTTTGATTAATTCCGAAATGCCCAGAATGAGTACGTTCTGCAACGTATTCAGCCCGTGCTTGGTCAACATCAAAGTAATAGAATGCCAATGGATGTGGCTGACTATTAATGAATTTCAATGCATCATCAAGTTGGTCATATTCAATAATGGGTAAAATTGGCCCAAAGATTTCATTTTTCATGATTTCCATGTCGGTGGTCACGCCTGTGACCAGCGTTGGGGCAATTTTACGAACTTCTGTTAAAGACTCTTTTTGGGTATTTAGCTCAACAATGTTTGCGCCTTGCGCTTGTGCATCTTCCAAATAACCTTGTAAGCGATTGTATTGTTTGTCATTTACAATAGACGTGTAATCATCGTTATGCGCTAATGTTGGATACATTGTATTCACGAAGTCTTGATAACCTTGAGTGAATTCTGCTGTTTTGCCTTTAGGCAGCAATAAATAGTCGGGTGCAACGCAAGTTTGACCTGCATTCCATAACTTACCTACAGCAACACGTTCTGCGGCATCACGAATATTCATTTCTGAATGAATTAAAGCAGGAGATTTCCCGCCTAACTCTAAAATGACAGGTACAAGATTTTGCGATGCTGCTGCCATTACCGTTTTACCGACAGTGGTTGAGCCTGTGAAAATCATTTTATCAAACGCCAAATGGCTAAATGCGTCTGAAATGATGCCGCCACCATTAACCACAGCAACCAATTCTTGTGGAAAGGCTTCCGTAATTGCATTTTCAAGTACCGCACCAAACTGCGCCGATGCACTTGAGATTTTAATCATGGCATGGTTACCCGCCGCTAATGCGCAGATAAGTGGCCCAACGGATAGCAATAATGGGTAATTCCACGGCGCAACAATCCCAATCACGCCCAAAGGTTGATACTGTACCCAACCTTTTGCAGGTTGATGTAACATACTAATATGGCGTTTCGAGGGTTTCATCCACTCGGTTAAGTTTTTGATGTAGTATTTAATATGTTCTAAGCACGTTAAGATTTCGCCAATTTTAGTTTCCATTACGGCACGATTGCCATAATCTTGACTAATTGCATTGGCAAATTGATCTTGATACTTTACCAAGACGCTTTTAAGGCGAGCTAAACGTTCAATTCGTTCACTAGCAGTTGCTAAAGGATGACGTTGATACGCGACTTTTTGTTGTTCGAGTAAATCATGTAGTCTTTTCACCTCTGGTGGAGGTGTCGGAATGGTTGTTTTTGATTGACTGTTCATAGGAGTAAACCAATAAGGGCTTCATTATGGTTTAATTTTTAGAGTAATTACTCTAAAATGTCAAGTTTCTTTACAAGTATGTTTATAACTTGTTGATAATAATGCACATGGTTGAAGATAATGTCCTACGCTAAGCCGAATAAAACGAAAGAGCGAATTTTGCAGATCAGTTTGCAATTGTTCAATGAGCGCGGAGAACGTTCAGTCACCACCAATCACATTGCGGCTGAATTAGCGATCAGCCCTGGAAATTTGTATTACCATTTCCGAAACAAGCAAGAAATTATTAAAGAGCTTGCACAGCAATACCAAAGAGAAACCTTGGAAATGTTGGCAATTCCCACAGATCGACCGCTTAACTCCAATGATAAAATCAATTATTTTCAAATTTTAAGCCGCCAGTTATGGAACTATCGTTTTATCCATCGAGATATTCACCATTTAGTTGAATATAATGAAGAATTTCGGAAAATCTATCCGTATTTTTCTGGCAAAGTGATGCAGCAAGGACAAAAAATTTATCGTGCCTTTGTTGACGCAGGTTTGATGAAAATGAACGATTCAGAAATTGAAGCCTTAATCATCAACTTATGGATTGTATTAACGAATTGGACGAACTTCCTATTTACGTCGGGGCATATTAGCGACAACAATCATTTAGACGAAAAGTGGGTGTGGCAAGCCCTACGTCAAATGCTGTTTTTGGAAGGCCCGTATTTATTGGGTGAAAGCCGACAGATCTATGAGCAATTGCTTGAATCTTTTGGGCCTTCGGAATTATTTGACAGTATTTCAAATCTTCAAGATGAAGAAGATGAGTAACACGTAGCTATTTAGTCCAAGGCAAAAAAACGTTAGAATGCTTGGCTTTATTTTTTAAACTGATTTGATAACTGGTATCCACCACATGAACATGACAACCGCCCACACGGCACGATTACTCATTACTTGCGAAGACAAGCCCGGTATTGTGCAAGCTGTATCAAGCTTTTTGTATCATCAAGGCGCAAATATTACTGCCCTAGATCAATACGCAACAGAAGCTCAAGGCGGACGTTATTTTATGCGTGTTGAGTTTGAACTTGATCATTTACATGCACGTAAAGATGCCTTGATGCAAACCTTTGCTGCCAATGTTGCTGATCGTTATAACATGCAGTGGAAACTGACTTTTGTAAATGAATTGAAAAAAGTCGGGATTTTAGTCTCGAAAGTTGATCATGCTTTGCTTGAATTATTATGGCGACATGCACGTGGTTCGTTGGCATGTGAAATTACCCATGTGATTTCAAACCATGAAGATTTACGTGAATCGGTAGAAAATTTTGGCATTCCATTTACGGTTGTTAAAGTCACCAAAGACAATAAAGCAGAAGCTTATGCACAAATTCACGAGATGATGCAGGGCAATGACCTACTGGTCTTAGCGCGTTATATGCAAATTTTGAGTGAAGACTTCGTTGCCAATTGGGAAATGAAAATCATCAATATTCATCATTCATTCTTACCAGCTTTTGTGGGTGCAAATCCATATAAACAGGCGTATGAGAAAGGGGTGAAATTGATTGGTGCAACAGCGCATTATGTGACGGCTGACCTCGATCAAGGCCCGATTATTGAGCAAGATGTTGAGCGTGTGAACCACGATTATAATATTGAGCAGTTGCGTGAATTAGGTGAAGATGTTGAACGTAATGTTTTGGCACGTGCAGTGAAATGGCATTTAGAAGACCGAATTATTGTGCATGGCAATAAAACTGTCGTGTTTTAAATCGTCTAAAACATAAGTTTAAAAAAAAACATGCTTCTATCGCATGTTTTTTTATGTCGATTGAATGGCGAATGTGCATTCGGTCAAATATTAGTTGCAAATGAAAACACTTCTCATTTATTATTGCCACACTTTCATTGTTCTATCCGATGCGTGTTTTCGTTTTTTGTTTGAAAAACGTCACCATCTATATAGGTACTTAGATTCTTATGAGTCAATCTCCTGCGGTATTTAACACATCTTCTCCGATGAAAAAGAAAATCATTGCTGCCATTGTTGCGGTGGTGGTCGCTCATGTCGGCGTTTTGTGGGCGGTCAGCCACATGAAAATGATGGAATTGCGCCCGATTGAGAAGAAGCCGCTGAAAGTCAAATTTGTGAAGATTAAAGAACCACCTAAACCAGAAATACCTAAACCGAAAGAAAAGCCAAAACCTGAACCTAAAAAAGAAGTGAAAGAGGTGAAAGTGGTTGAAAAACCGTTACCTCCACCGCCGAAAAAGATTCCGAAAGTGCAACAGGTGAAAGCTGAAACCCCGAAGCAAGTGATTCAGAAAACTGAGCCTAAGGTTGAAACGAAAGTTGAAAGCCAAGTTGTGACCAAGACCATTGAAAAAGTGGAAAATCCACAACCTGTTAAAGATGTCATTAAGACACAACCTGCTGCTGCCCCTTCACCAAAACGTGTTTCGGTGAGTGGTTCGGGTATCCAGTGGAGTCGTTCGCCAAGGCTTTCATTCACAGATGAAGATTTAGAACACAAAACCCGTCTCGTATCTGTATATATCGAAGCAGATGAAAAAGGCAAAGTCACCACTGCGCGAATTACAAGTAGTACAGGTATTTCGGCATTGGATGAAAGAGTCTTGCGTGCAGTACGTAGTGGTAAATTTAAACCTTATATGGAAAACGGTATTGCCTACCCGATTCGAACTGAGCAACCGTTTGAGTTTAATCCTTAATACATTAAAGTCCTTGTGGCAGATTAAATCAGGAGTTCTGATATGAACTTTTCAGTATATTGGCAACATGCAGATACAGTCAGT
>DAOMAH010000087.1:0-6829 GCA_035426725.1 Acinetobacter sp. | reverse complement strand
CCCTTAACCGTTGGCGCAAAAACCTATCAAATTTTTAGCTTGGTTCAAGCTGCAAAAAAACTAGGCAATATTGACCAACTCCCGAAATCTTTAAAGGTCTTATTAGAAAATCTATTACGTTTTGAAGATGATACCAGTGTTAAGGCGGAGCATATTCAGGCTTTAGTCGATTGGCAAAAACAACGGCGTTCAGATCAAGAAATTCAATATCGACCTGCACGTGTGTTGATGCAAGATTTTACAGGTGTTCCTGCTGTGGTTGACCTTGCCGCCATGCGTGCTGCGATGGCGCAAGCGGGCGGTGATCCGAACCGAATTAATCCCTTGTCACCTGTCGATTTGGTTATCGACCATTCTGTCATGGTTGATTATTTTGCCAATCCGCAAGCATTCAGTGCCAATGTCGATATTGAAATGCAGCGTAACAATGAGCGTTATCAATTTTTACGTTGGGGACAAGCCGCCTTTAACAACTTTCGCGTTGTGCCACCGGGGACAGGTATTTGCCATCAGGTCAATCTGGAATATTTAGCGCAAGCCGTTTGGCTCGATGAAGAACAAGGGCAAACTTTTGCCTTTCCCGATACCTTGGTCGGAACAGATTCACACACCACGATGATCAATGGTTTGGGTGTATTAGGCTGGGGTGTCGGCGGAATTGAAGCCGAAGCGGCAATGCTCGGTCAACCTGTGTCGATGCTGATTCCTGAAGTAATTGGTTTCAAACTGACTGGCAAGTTAAATGAAGGCATTACCGCGACCGATCTAGTGTTGACCATTACCCAAATGCTACGGCAAAAAGGTGTCGTGGGTAAATTTGTCGAATTCTATGGAGATGGTTTGGCAGATTTGCCTTTGGCTGACCGTGCTACCATTGCCAATATGGCACCTGAATATGGTGCAACATGTGGTTTCTTCCCAATTGATGAAGTGACGATTGCTTATTTGTCGTTAACGGGACGTCAGCCTGACCGTATTGAATTAGTTGAAGCCTATAGCAAGGCACAAGGTTTATGGCGAAATGCAGGCGACGAACCAGTATTTACCGATACGCTCAGTTTAGACATGAGTACGGTGCAAGCCAGTCTTGCAGGGCCAAAACGTCCACAAGATCGTGTGTTGCTTTCAGATGTTCCAAAAACCTTTGATGCACTGATGCAATTGACCCTTAAACCTGCCAAAGAAGCCAAAGAACGCTTAGAAAATGAAGGTGGCGGGACTGCGGTAGAAGTTAAAACTGCGAATCTTACCAATCAAAATCCATCTTGCCACATAGATGATCAGTCTTATCCATTGCAAGATGGTGATGTGGTGATTTCAGCAATTACCTCATGTACCAATACGTCCAACCCAAGTGTCATGCTCGCCGCAGGTTTATTGGCAAAGAAAGCCATAGAGAAAGGCTTACAGCGCAAACCGTGGGTGAAAAGTTCACTGGCACCTGGTTCAAAAGTCGTTACAGATTATCTTGCTGCAGCTGGATTAACCCCTTATTTGGATCAATTGGGTTATAACCTTGTGGGTTATGGATGTACGACGTGTATTGGGAACTCTGGTCCTTTAGCGGAACCAATTGAATCGGCGATTCAGTGTCACGATCTCAATGTCGCTGCAGTACTTTCTGGCAACCGTAATTTTGAAGGGCGTGTGCATCCATTGGTTAAAACCAATTGGCTGGCTTCACCGCCGTTGGTAGTGGCTTATGGCTTAACAGGAAATATTCGGACAGATTTAACCACGCAACCGATTGGGCAAGGTAAAAATGGCGATGATGTATATCTGAAAGACATTTGGCCTAGTCAAACTGAAATTGATCAAGTTCTGACGAATGTAAATACCGCCATGTATCATAAAGAATATGCTGCTGTATTTGATGGAGATGCGACATGGCAAGCCATTCAAATTCCAAAGAGTCAAACTTACGCATGGCAAAGTAATTCGACCTATATTCGTCATCCGCCATTTTTCGAAACGATTCATCAGCCACCGCTAGTTTTGGCGAATATTGAGCAAGCCCGTATTTTGGCGGTATTGGGCGACTCAGTCACCACCGATCATATCTCTCCTGCGGGAAGTATCAAAACGGACAGTCCCGCAGGACGCTATTTGCAAGATCAAGGTGTTGAGCCAAAAGATTTTAACTCTTACGGTTCACGTCGCGGTAATCACGAGGTGATGATGCGCGGCACATTTGCCAATATTCGCATTAAAAATGAAATGCTTGGTGGTGAAGAAGGCGGAAATACGATCTATATTCCAAGCCAAGAAAAACTGTCAATCTATGATGCGGCAATGCGCTATCAACAGAGTCAAACGTCACTGGTGATTATTGCAGGGAAAGAATATGGCACAGGTTCATCACGCGATTGGGCGGCAAAAGGCACCAATTTACTTGGGATAAAAGCGGTGATTGCGGAAAGTTTTGAACGAATTCATCGCTCGAATTTAGTCGGTATGGGAGTCTTGACGTTACAGTTTGTTGATGAACAAACACGACAATCTTTAAATTTAACAGGGACTGAAACTATTTCGATTCGTGGATTATCCAACGAAATTCAACCACATCAACAACTCGACGTGGATGTGCTTCGAGCAGATGGTACGCAAGTTCAGTTTAAAGTGCTGTGTCGTATTGATACTTTAAACGAAGTGGAATATTTCAAGGCAGGCGGTATTTTGCATTATGTGTTACGTAAATTAATTGCAGCGTGATATTGCCTTTATCTGCATCATTTTATGCAGCGAAAAGATGCAGATGTGGGAAAGTTTAATGCGTTTGAAATAAACTTTTCCCACATAGCTCAGCAACGGCTTGCAACATTAAATGTTCCGAATTTTCTTTCGACATGCCTTTAATTGACGCATCAATCCTTAATACTAAATTTGGCCAAGTGAGAAATTGTTGCGCATTTAATCGCCGTAAGGTTTGCTGATATTGCGATACTTTGGTTTTCCAAATGCCCAATTGCAAGGCATTGTGTGGTTGCTCAAACAATTGCATCAATAAACGCATTTCTTTGCTGAGCGTCCATAAAATCAAGCTATCGGGTTCACCCGCTGCAAGCAGGTACTGATAAATTTTCACCGATTGCGCCAAATTTCCTGCGAGTAATGCGTCACTTAAATCGTAAGTGGTATAACGTGATTGATCTTGCAAACAAGCGTACAACTGCTCAATTTGAATCAATTTCAGCTCAGAAAAAGTATCCGCGACACGCATTAAGCTATTTTTTGCCGCGAGTAAATTATGTTCATGGTGTTGCATCAGCCATTGCCATGCATCGGCATCAAGCTGAATGCCGAGTTGGTCGGCTTCCGACGTTAAAATCCGTTGTCGATCTTGTGGATACGTCGCCGTGAGGGGAACCACCACACCATTGGCTTCGACCGTTTGGAAAAAGGCAGATTTCAAGCTACTGCTGTCTTGTTTAGGCAAAACAATCAGCAATAAATTCTCTTCATTATGTTGAATATAGCTTTTGAGTTGTTTCAGCCCATTGGCATCAGGTTTGATATTGCCATGCACTTCAATGGCAAGCTGTTGCGAAAATAAGGACAGGCTATTCAATGCATTAAAAACATTTTTCCAATCACTGACATTGCCAATATCGTAACGTTGCCGCTCGATCTCATTTTGCTGCCAACTTTTACGAAAAGCATCCAGCAAATTTTGCTCAAGCAACGGCTCTTGTCCATGTAAGATCCATGTACCACGTGCTTCACTGACACGTTTTAAGGCTTGCACATAATCTAGTTTCATTTTTAGAAATTAGGGCTGGGCTTTAGGTAAGCGGTTTGCGGCAATTTGACGAGTAATTTGATGCGCAATGTCATCAATCACGATACGGTTCAAATAGACTTCTTGTTGATTGTCCGTATTCACGGTAGCCACATCGTATTGATAGCTGCGTGAGGCAGTTAAGGTTCGCGGTTCTGTGATTTTTCGACCTTGACGATCTTCAATTTGGAAAGTCACGGTCAAACGTAGTAAAACTTCCGTGAGTTTGCCATTCAGGAGTTGACGACGTGGATTATAATCCAAAACCCGAAGTACATAAGCGTCATTGGCATCGCTAAGTTGTACACCTGTTGCACTTAAATAAATGTTTAGTCGATTTTCCAGCTCTTCGGTATTGTTTTTGTCAGGTAGAGCCAAGGTTAATTTGTTATAGATTAATGGCGTGGTAGAAAAGTCATTGCCTTTCAAATGAAAGCCACAGCCGACTAAGCCTGCACTTAGACCTAAAGCTAAAACGATAGCAGCAACACGTTGAACTAAATGCATGCTTTGTCCTTATGATATTCCATCAAATATGGAAGATTTAATCTTGATAAATTGACCACATTTTAGAATCAAAGCCCGTTGAATGACAGCAGGCTTTGATTAGGTTTTGTTTATTCTACTAAAGTCCCTTCTCCCTTAGGGAGAAGGTTAGGATGAGGGGAATGACCTCTCCCTAACCCTCTCCTATAAGGAGAGGGAATTTAAGCAAAAATTTAAACCACCAAATTAACCAATTTATTCGGCACGACAATTTCTTTCTTGGTTGGGCCAGTTAAGAATTGTTGCACGTCTGGTAATGCTTTAGCCAATGCCAATAAATCTTCTTTTGAAATATCAACAGAAACTTCAACTTTGCCACGAAGTTTACCATTCACTTGTACAACAATCGTTTGCGTATTACGGGTTAAGGCAGACTCATCCACTTGTGGGAACAGCGTCGTATTAATATCAATATTAAACTGTACCAAAAGTGTTTGACTTAAATGCGGCGCAAATGGTGCAAGTAAAATCAGTAATGTAGTAATTGCTTCACGGGCAACAGCCACATCATTATCATCTTTTGCTTCGAATTTGTTGGTCGCATTCAATAACTCCATCAATGCGGCAATAGAAGTATTGAAAGCATGACGACGTTCAATATCATCGCCGACTTTAAGGATGGTTTCATGGGTTTTACGGCGTAAATCTTGCGCATCTTTCGATAAGTTTGCCGTATCAATCGCAGTCGCTGAATTACCTTTTTCCAAGAAACCAGTCGTCAAACGCCATACACGTTTCAAGAAACGATTTGCGCCCTCAACACCTGCATCCGACCATTCTAAGGATTGATCAGGTGGTGCAGCGAACATCATAAACACACGTGCAGTATCTGCGCCGTATTGGTCAATAATCGCTTGTGGATCAATCCCGTTGTTTTTCGACTTGGACATTTTCTCTTGTCCGCCAATCACCACTTCTTGACCATCGCCTGAATATTTGGCTGAAAGAATACGACCTTTATCGTCTTTTTCTAATTCAATATCTGCAGGGTTAAACCACGTTTTTTTACCACTTTCTGCTTCACGGTAGAATGTATCAGCCAAAACCATCCCTTGCGTGAGCAAGTTAGTAAATGGCTCATTGCCTTGAACTACACCTTCATCACGCATTAATTTATGGAAGAAACGTGCATACAATAAATGCAGAATCGCGTGCTCAACACCACCGATGTATTGATTCACTGGAAGCCAGCTTTGTGCTGCTTCAGGTTTTACCATGCCGCCAGTAAAGTCTGGAGATGCGTAACGTGCGTAGTACCAAGACGATTCTACAAAAGTATCCAAGGTATCTGTTTCACGACGTGCATCGCCGCCACAGCTTGGACACTTAGTTTCATAGAATTCAGGCATTTTATTGAGCGGATTGCCTGAGCCATCTGGAACAACATCGGTCGGTAATACCACAGGAAGTTGTTCTTCAGGTACGGTGACTTGACCACACTTTTCACAGTTGACCATTGGAATTGGACAACCCCAATAACGCTGACGAGAAACGCCCCAGTCACGTAAACGGAATTGCACCTTAGCATTGGCTAAAGCTTGTGGTTCTAATTTTGCAAGCAAAGCATCAAACGCACCTTGAAAATCTAAACCATTAAATTCGCCTGATTGAACCAATTTGCCTTCTTTAGAACCGTACCATTCTTGCCATTCAGTTGCAGAAAAATCTGCATCATCGGTAGTTTTGGCATCAATCACTTGTTTGATTGCTAAGTTAAATTTATTGGCAAATTCAAAATCACGCTCATCATGTGCAGGAACAGCCATCACAGCGCCTGAACCGTAAGACATCAGGACGTAGTTGGCAATCCAAACAGGGAGTTCTTCACCTGTGACTGGATGCTTAACAGACAAGCCAGTTGCCATGCCTTTCTTTTCAGCAGTGGCTAAATCCGCTTCTGCCACTGAACCCATACGGCATTCTTCAATAAATGCAGCAAGTTCAGGGTTGCCATTTTCTGATCGGATGGCAGCAGCTTTTAGTGCAAGTGGATGTTCTGCTGCAACCGCAACATATGTCACACCCATCAAGGTATCAGCGCGTGTGGTATAAACAGTCAAACTATCTGCATAGATTTCAGTATTAGCAGATGGGAAAGTGATTTCCATCCCTTGCGAGCGACCAATCCAGTTGCGCTGCATGGTCAAAACTTGTTGAGGCCAGCCATCTTTCAGCGTATCTAAATCGTCTAATAATTCTTGTGCATAATCGGTAATGCGGAAGTAATACATTGGAATATCGCGTTTTTCCACCAATGCACCCGAACGCCAACCACGACCGTTTTCTACTTGTTCATTGGCCAAAACGGTTTGGTCTACTGGATCCCAATTGACAGTTGAAAGCTTACGATAGATCAAACCTTTCTTATAAAGCTGAACGAATAACCATTGTTCCCAGTGATAATACTCTGGGGTACAAGTTGCAAATTCACGATCCCAATCGACCGACAAACCTAATTTTTTTAATTGGTCACGCATATATGCGATGTTTTCAAAGGTCCATTTT
>DAOMAH010000086.1:0-6850 GCA_035426725.1 Acinetobacter sp. | reverse complement strand
AACAATCAACTTCCAACCTTACACACTTTACAAAACACCGCCCTCCTGCGGTTATGGCAACTCAATCCACAACAAAAAGTATTGTCTTACCGCGTGGATGAACAAGAATGGTTAGGGCGACGAATTTCACTCCCTCAATATCGCGATATCGGTTTACAACTATTAATCTCCACTCCCACCAAGGAACTGTTAACTGAGTTATCAACTCATAGTCGTCAGATGATTGTCATTGCGATTTGTTTAGGATTATTACTCTTAATACTAGGTTCTTGGGTTGGGCATCGCATCGGGATTACCATTGAACACCACATTCGACGTGTTAAAAAAATGTCGAATTTTGACTTTAGCCGACCTACGCCTGAATTCACCTTGCTTTATGAGGCTTTCCAACTCACAGATGTAACAGATGACATTAGTAGAACAATGGAAGCACTATTAAAAATCAGTCAAGTATTACAAGCTGAACCGCATATTGACACGATGCTAGATCAAGTTCTCAAACTTTTCGTGGAAGCGGCACGTTGTGACAGCGGCGCGGTATATCTCTATCACGCAGAAGATAAAAGCTGGAAAAAAACCGCAGTCTGTGGCTCACAAACCAAAGTGGAGGAAATGGCAAATCAACTAAGTACAGAGCCGGATTTGAAAACAACTCACAATGCAAATTGTCAAACTTTTGCCATTCGTGGGCGTGATGGCGGTATTTTAGGACATGTGATCCTCGAACATGCAGGCGATTTAGAGCATGCCTCTCACGATTTCATGATCTTTAGCGAACGGTTAACAGGCATGTTGGCAATACCAATCGAAACGCGCCAACTTATTGAATCGCAAAAAGCCTTATTAGACGCCTTTATTCATGTTCTCGCAGATGCCATTGATACCAAAAGTGCGCATACAGGTGGACATTGTCGACGAGTTCCAAAACTCGCCATGATGATGGTGGATCATTTATCGGCACAAAAACAAGGACAATTTGCAGACTTCACCTGTGAAAATGATGATCGTGAAGCTTTCCGCTTAGCTTCTTGGCTACATGATTGCGGTAAAATTACCACACCTGAACATATTATTGATAAAGCCACCAAACTCGAAACCATTTATAACCGCATTCATGAAATTCGGACTCGTTTTGAAGTGCTCTATCGTGATATTCAAATTTCTTCGCTCGAAGCACGACTTGCAGGTGCTGACCGAAGCACAGCCGAAGCAGAGCGCGATGCACAATTTGCTCAGTTACAAGATGACTTCGCCTTTGTGGCGAAAGCGAATGTTGGCAGTGAATTTTTAAGTGATGACATTATTGCCCGCTTAGAGCGAATAGCGCATCGAACTTGGCTCAGATATTTCGATGATCAGTTGGGTTTGTCCGCACTAGAACTCACACGAAATGCCATCATTGCACCGCATCCTGTTGAAACTCTACCTGTCCGTGAAAAGCTCTTGGATGATAAAGCCGAACACTTACTACCTTGGGATGAAGCGTTAAAACCTGTCGTTGAACGCGATGACCCACGTAACACCTACGGTTTCGATATGAAGCTTCCGCCCTACCAACGCAATATAGGTGAATTTTATAATCTAAGTATTCGACGTGGTACTCTCACACATGAAGATCGGTTTGCAATTAACAACCATATTGTGCAAACCTTAATTATGCTGACCAAATTACCTTGGCCAAAATATTTACAACGTATTCCAGACCTTGCGACCAATCATCATGAACGTATGGATGGCAATGGTTATCCACGACGTTTGAAAGGCTCTCAGATGTCGATTGAAGAACGTGTTTTAGCATTGGCAGATGTATTTGAAGCATTAACGGCTGCTGATCGCCCTTATAAATCGGCTAAAACAATTTCTGAATCACTGAGCTTGATGGCAAATATGTGTAAGGAAAATCATTTGGACAAAGAACTTTTCGGCTACTTCTTAGAGAGTTATTTATGGCTGGAATATGCACATGACTTCCTGAGTGCCGACCAAATTGATGAAGTCAATATCGAACAATTAATTGCGCTGGCAAACTCAACCTCTGATGCGTAATTTCAGGCACATCGACTCCAGTTTTGTTTTTACCAAAAATATTACTGGGGTCGATTTCATTTTCAGAATTGATTAGAACGAACTGTTCCATTTTTCCACTTGGTTTATTCTTTTATATCGCTCAAAATAGCCCTTCTATTACATAACGTGAGACGTTCATGACGGATGCTTTGGTATTGCGCGATTTGTCCAAAACTTATCGTAATGGTTTTCAGGCGTTAAAAGGAATTGACCTCACTGTACCTGAAGGTGAATTTTATGCACTTTTAGGGCCAAATGGTGCAGGTAAATCGACCACAATTAGCATCATCAGTTCATTAACCAAGAAAACTTCTGGCTCAGTAGAAATTTTTGGACACAACCTAGAAACACATCCATCGCATGCTAAACAGTTTTTAGGCGTCGTACCGCAAGAATTTAACTTTGGTCAGTTTGAAAAAATCTTTGACATTTTAGTGACCCAAGCAGGTTATTACGGCATTCCTAAAAAAATTGCGGAACAACGTGCTGAACATTATTTAGAAAAATTAGGCTTGTGGGAAAAACGCAATACGCAATCACGCATGTTGTCTGGTGGTATGAAACGCCGCTTGATGATTGCACGTGCGATGATGCATGAACCTAAACTTTTGATTTTGGACGAGCCGACAGCTGGTGTCGATATTGAATTACGCCGTTCGATGTGGGACTTCCTCACCGAAATGAATGATAACGGTACTTCGATTATTTTAACGACTCACTATTTAGAAGAAGCAGAAATGCTGTGCCGTCGCATCGCAATTATTGACCGTGGTGTGATTAAAGAAGATACCTCAATGAAAGGCTTCCTCAATCAACTCAATGAAGAATCATTTATTTGTGATTTAGCTCAGCCGATTGAACATCTGCAATTGGATATTATTGGGTTTAAGTTTAACCTGATTGATCCTGTGACCTTAGAAGTCACCATGGACAAAGCGCATAGCATGAATGATTTGTTCTTGGTTCTACAATCTCAAAATATTCACGTGAGCAGTTTACGCAACAAATCCAATCGTTTAGAAGAATTATTTGTCAAAATGGTTGAGAAGAATCTTGCAGGAGCGAATCAATGAATTTTATTCAATTGAGAACCGCATTATGGACATTGGTCGTTAAAGAAGTTCGCCGTTTTATGCGAATTTGGCCGCAAACCTTACTTCCGCCTGCAATCACCATGAGCCTTTATTTTGTGATTTTCGGCAATTTAGTCGGTTCGCGTATTGGCTCCATGGGCGGTTTTAGCTACATGCAATTTATCGTGCCTGGCTTAATCATGATGGCAGTGATCACCAATAGCTATGCCAACGTTTCCTCAAGTTTTTTTAGTGCTAAATTTCAAAAAAGCATTGAAGAACTGATCATGAGCCCCGTACCGCTGCATTTAATTCTGTGGGGTTATGTGATTGGTGGCGTATGTCGTGGTGTGTTGGTCGGTTTGATCGTTACGATTATGAGTTTATTTTTCACACATTTAGGTATTTATAATATCTTTGTGACTATATATACCGTCATTATCACTTCTTTATTATTTTCGCTTGGTGGTTTTATCAACGCAGTCTATGCCAAATCCTTTGATGATATTTCGATTATTCCAACCTTTGTGCTAACTCCCCTGACCTATTTGGGTGGCGTATTTTATGCCATGAGCGCACTTAGTCCTTTTTGGCAAAAATTGTCTTTAATCAATCCAATTGTGTATATGGTCAATTCTTTCCGTTTTGGAATTTTAGGGCATAGCGATGTAGATGTGGTCCTCTCTTTGAGCATCGTGACCTTATGTTGTGTTGCGCTTTATGCTTTGGCTTATCATTTATTGGCTCGTGGTTCAGGAATGCGTGAATGAGTGTAGAACTTTCGTTATTGGGTAAAGAGGCGCAATACCCAACACAATATCAGCCAGACGTGCTATTTCCTATTTCACGTGCTGAATCACGCGCTAACTATGCACATATAAATGGTGTGTCTCAAGGCACAGACTGGTGGCACGTTTTTGAAATTTCGTGGTTGAACCAAATTGGCTTGCCGCAAGTTGCAATTGGACGTATCGCTTTGCCTGCCAACTCGCCTAATTTGATTGAATCAAAATCACTGAAACTTTACTTTAACAGTTTGAATTTCACTCAATTTGAATCTCAGCAAAGTTTTATTGCGACAGTTGAACAAGACTTGTCCCAAGTTGCAGGTGCAGCTGTTGAGCTACAACTGTTTCAGGTCGATGATTTAGAGATTTCAAAACCCAACGGTATTTGTATAGATAATCTAATTCCTGAGCGAATATCTGAGCATCCAGATTCGACGCTGTTAAAATTCGATGAGAACATTCAAGATAACCTCGAAATTGAATTGTACTCGCACCTATTGAGAAGCAACTGCCCTGTGACTGGACAGCCAGATTGGGGTACGATTTTTATACGTTTTCAAGGTAAAAAGCCTTGTTATCGCAGTGTATTAGCCTATATCATTTCGTACCGTCAGCATAACGGTTTTCATGAGCAATGCGTCGAGCAAATATTTGCCGATTTTTGGCAACAGCTCAAGCCTGAAAATCTGATGGTCTATGCAACTTATACTCGTAGAGGTGGTTTGGATATCAATCCATGCCGAGTATCTGGCTTGTCATGGATGCCGAAGCCAATCCGTTTGGCTCGTCAATAAAACGATTCAATTTGATAGAAGGAAGTTCTTCAATGACCAGTTATTTCGGTATTGTTCCGTCAGAAAGCTTGCACCAAGATATTCAGCTTGCTCAATCCATGCGTGACAGTAAAGAACCACAGTACCCTTTACGTGACAAAATTTCTCTTCAATTAACAGATGAATTAATTGATACCATGTTAGTGCAATTGGTTCAAAAATTTCCTGCAAGTGAAAAAAGAGACACCACAGAAGACTTGGCGAATAAGATCCGTAGCATTGTTTCAACTATGATGAAACAAATGTTAGGCAAAACATCAAATGAACAAGTGTTAGAGTCACTTGATTTCATGGAAAAGAGTTTATTTACAGACAACGCAGGTCAGCAACGTATCGGTTTAGTATTGCCAGACAGCCTAGTTTCAGAAATGAAAAAAAGTTTTGCTGAAGTTGAAGCAGGCAACGGTAAAGCACAACGTGAAAATTTGACCCAATTGTTCAAAACTTTCTCAGATGCTCAAATTAAGTATTTTATGACTGATTTCAATAAAACCTTAGGTTTAGGTATGGTAAAACGTGGCATTGCCAGCGTAGCGACCAGTGCCGTTGAAACTGCTGTTCATATTGTAATTAAGAAATTAATTCCAAGCCTGAGCCAACAAGAACTTTTAGTCTTTAGCCAACATTTCGATCAACTACTTATTCAAAAATAAGCTTGAGCGAATCAACAAAGCGACTATTTAATATAGTCGCATTTTTTGTAGCTAAAAAAATCTTTTAAGTCGATATAAATGTCACAAATTTTAAATTTGCATTGTCTCAAGCAAGGATTATGTTAGCATTCGCGGAGCATTGATATACCTGACTTAGAATCGCATGGCACCGAGTTCACAATACAAATTTCTACGTCAAGCCCCGCGTGATGGCTTGAGTACCGCAACACAACTTTCTCGTTGGCAGCAACTTCACTTAGACCCGTGGCTGTGTCTTTTTCTCGTGCTTAATGCCCTACTTGGACTTACTGTACTTTATAGTGCTTCTGCACAAGATGTTGACTTGGTGAGCAAACAAGCACTAAGTTTCGGTATCGGTTTTGCGGTGATGTTCGGTTTAGCTCAAATTCCACCGAAAGTGTATCAAGCCTTTTCACCCTACTTTTATTTGTTTGGCGTATTGTCATTGATTGCCGTAGTAGTATTTGGTGAAGTCCGCATGGGTGCACAGCGTTGGATAGACATTCCTGGTTTTGGTAGCGTGCAGCCCAGTGAATTTATGAAAATTGGCATGCCCATGATGATTGCATGGTTTTTATCCCGTAAAGCATTACCGCCTAGCTTTTCACAAGTGATCTTGTCACTAGTTTTGATCGTAATTCCTTTTCTATTAATCGCAGAACAACCAGACTTAGGAACTTCGCTGTTGGTTTTAGCGAGTGGTATTTTCGTCTTATTTCTAAGTGGTTTGTCATGGCGATTGATTGGTGCGGCGGCAGGTGCCGTTGCGATTATTATTCCGATTGCTTGGGAATTCTTACTGCATGATTATCAACGTCAACGCGTACTGACCTTATTCAACCCCGAAGCAGATGCACTCGGCACAGGTTGGAATATTATCCAATCTAAAACAGCAATTGGTTCAGGTGGATTTTCGGGCAAAGGCTTCTTAGAAGGCACTCAATCGCATCTTCATTTTTTACCTGAAGGCCATACCGACTTTATTATTGCCGCTTATTCCGAAGAATTTGGATTAATTGGCGTGAGTTTACTTATTCTGTTGTATTGCGCCATCATTTTTAGAACCTTCCAAATTGGCATCCAAAGCTTCCATAACTATGGTCGTTTAGTTGCAGGCGCATTTGGTTTGTCATTTTTTGTTTACGTATTTGTAAATGCAGGCATGGTCAGTGGTATTTTACCTGTAGTCGGTGTGCCTTTACCGTTTATGAGTTACGGCGGAACTGCAATTATTACGTTAATGTCTACTTTTGGACTGGTGATGTCGATTCATACACATCGATAATGAGGAATTTTATAAAATTATGTTGCATCCATTATTCAATAAAACATTTAGATTTTTAGCTGTATCTGCAAGTTTATTTTTTAGCGCGAATTGGGCACAAGCCAATGAATTTTATGCGCATCCTAATTAT
>DAOMAH010000085.1:0-6923 GCA_035426725.1 Acinetobacter sp. | reverse complement strand
ATGAAAGCTTTGAAGTTGGCATTTGACCCGAATGGCATTATGAATCCAGGGAAATTGTTTGATCTTTAAGGCTTGATTCGATAAAAGAATTTCTGTTAAAAGCGTATCGAAAGATGCGCTTTTTTATTATCTCAATAAATTTTATGCAACCGCTTCTTCAAAAAATGATTTTGCACAGCCTTCTATTATGCAGAATTTCCAAATAGTGCTTGTATCGGTATACCCTACTTTTGAAGGATGAGGAATATATTCCGCAAGGTAGGCAAAAATCCTTTGTGGAACTGACTGTACATCCTTGTACAGCAGTTCCACACGGCGGCATCCATGCCGCCCAGTACGATAGTAAATTTTAGGGTTGGTTTATTTTCTTATAAGCTTTTCAATCCACCAAAATATATTGCAAAAACTCAAAGCCGTACATGCAATTATTCAAATCAATCAATTGCATGTACGGCTTTACGGCATTAATTTTTCAAACGTCTATTTTTATACCAACGGCGGATCGACCAAAATGCAGCAACCACTACATACAACGGCCATAACATCACCAGCCAAATAAAAATTTCTCTAAATCCATACAGCCCCATTTTAATAGATTCCCACAGACGGTTGAATAATGGATCACTGTCTAAAGTCGCCACGCGGTTGATATTTAAATCTTGAGATTTACGCAGTTGCGCTTGCTGGAAAAACTCAAGGCGAATGGTGCTATAAGCCAAACGATCTTTCACTTCTAAATCGGTGAGTTGTTGTAGTTGGTTATTGATGGAATTAGACGCACCGCTGCCTTGATTGGCGGTATTTAATTTGTCTTCCAATAATTTCAGTTCATAGCGCTTGGCTTCATAGCTTTGTGTATTGAAATTCAACATCAGCGGCAATAAATTGTTTAAAAAAGTCGTGACTTGCGCATTTGGAATACGCACGGTGAGCTGCACCGTCGGTGTGATTTTTTCATAAATACTGACACTGCCGTCAACATGATCACGGCGCGAACTATCACTGATTTGGTAATCAATTTGCTTTTGTTCGATATAGCCATTGTATTGCAATAGCTGTTGTTCCAGCGTTGCCGTAGTTTTCAACACATCTTTCACTTCAAATTGCAGTTGCGCACTTTTGACCAATTGACGGTTTTGTTCTAAAGCACTTTGTTGCGTGCTCAACAGCTGATCTGGATTTTGAGCAACATTATCTGCGGGTGCGGCTTTGCTTTCTATGCCTGCACTTTCCATTGCAACTGCGGCATCACTTGCAGCACTTTCTTCTTTTTTCGAACAGCCCATTAAGGTACTGCTCATGAGTAGGGCAAGGGTGAATTGTTTAGCTAAATCTGACATGCTGAATGCCCAAAATAAGAGGGTGGAGGATTATAGAATCTGTAATTTTAATTTTTACGTTTTAAATCAAAATCTTGACTGCTCTAAAAATTACAAAACCTTTATATTTTATGGATTTGAAATTTATTTTGGCATACTAGCACAGATGTATGGTTTGGCTCAGAAAGCTACAAAAAGCCTAAATATCCTCTAAAAATGTGGATAACTTTATGATTATGCACAGCCATTAGTTTCATCCATATTTTGAATTTTCTAAGAGCTGTGCATTGTGAATTTTACGTGAATCTCAACTTCAAATTGATCTAAATTCATAAAATCCCCTCCAACTCCCCTTTTGCAAAGGGGAGAGCTTTGCGAATTTTATACATTATTGATTTCGTGACGTTCCCCTCTTTTGTAAAGAGGTGAGGAGCGATTGAGCTCCGAAAGGGAGATTTTTAAATGAGTAAAAATGGCATTATTTTGATTTATATAGTTTTTTATTCAGTAGAAAGTTGAGATTGGCGTTAATTTTTGCTTATACACATTGAATCTGAGGTTATATTTTCACTCAACCACGCCGCGCTGCATCAATTTTCGCAACGTCGATTTTGCTCATGTCCATCATGGCTTCAAATGCGCGTTTGGCTTCGGCTCGGTCAGGACTGGTGAATGCTTCGGTTAATGTTACGGGTGTAATTTGCCAAGAAATTCCCCATTTGTCTTTACACCAACCGCAGGCACTTTCTGTACCACCATTGTTTACAATTGCATTCCAATAACGGTCGGTTTCTTCTTGATCTACGGTTGCGACTTGAAAGGAAAAGGCTTCACTGTGTTTAAATGCCGAACCACCATTCAGTCCAATACACGGAATTCCCAATACGGTAAATTCAACCGTTAATACATCGTCTTCTTTGCCAGAGGGGAAATCACTCGGCGCACGATGTACCGCTGTAACAGCTGAATCAGGAAAGGTTGCAGCGTAAAAATTTGCCGCTTGTTCAGCGTCACTATTGAACCATAGGCAGATAGTATTTTTTGCGATTGTCATTTTCTTATCTCCGTATAATTATCATTTAAGATCAAAAATTAAGGTGTATTAATTGCCAATTGTGCGGCAAAAGCTCGCTGGTAGGCAGGGCGTGATTCACCGCGCGTGACATAGTCGTCTAAATTGGGAAATTCTAACAAAATGCCCGATGCGCGGAGTCGTAGCAATACTGAAATCATCATCAGGTCGCCTACGCTAAATTCATCTTCTAGCCATGATTTTTCGCCAAGATAAGCTGAAAGTTGCTTTAATTTATTGCGAATACGATCTTTGACTAGAGGCAATCGTTGTTCTGACCAAGCTTTGTCATTTTCCACAACTTTGGCAATGGATAAATCCAAAATCGGTGGTTCTATCGTATTCAACGCTGCAAATATCCATGAGATGGCACGTGATTTGGCTTTGGCATCGTCACTGCGTATTGTTCAGCAATATGCTACACGATTGCACCTGTTTCAAAGATGACGAGATTGCCATCTTCATACGTTGGAATTTGACCAAAAGGATGGATGTTGAGATGTGTGCTTTGTTTCAGTGCGGCAAAAGAAACAAGCCGAACCTCATAGGGCAGTTCGACTTCTTCCAGTGCCCATCTCACGCGTGTATCGCGCGCCAAGCCTTTGCCACCATCGGGTGAGCGTTCAAAAGCACTGATACTAATGGTCATCGAATCACTCCTTAATCAGGCTTGTTGCGCCGTGTTTTAGATGAATCAACTAGAACCTTATTCGTTGCTGAAAAGTATTTCATCAAATAACTTAAAATAACTTATGAGATCACGCCACAGGCAATACGATCACCACCGCCGCCCAAAGGTTTAGGGCTATCAGAATAATTATCGCCACCTGCATGAATCATAATGGCACGACCTTGAATATCTGCCAGTTTTAAACGAGGTGCCAACACGGGTGTCAGCGCAAAGCCTTTATCATTCACTGTTAATGCAGGTAAATCGCCTAAATGACCGTCTTGTGGTGTGCCGTGATGCATTACTTTTTCAGGGTTTAAATGTCCACCAGCTGCCAGTGCCGCCGCCGCTTTTCCATCTTTCAAGGCAGTTTCACATGAGGCGTTTTCATGAATATGGAAGCCGTGTTCACCCTCAGATAGTTTTCCAAGAGCAGGCGTAATCAGTAAGCCTTTGGCGGTTTCTTCAAAAGAAACTGTTCCAATCGACTCGCCGATGCCAGCAGCACTGACTTGATGCACGGTAATTAATTTCTTTTGATTTGCCGTCGAGGTTGGCTGGGTTTGGATTTTTTCAGCGTTGTTGTCTAAGCTGGTTGCTGAACATGCAGCAAGGCTTAGGCTGATACAACTAAATAGAGAGATTTTTTGAATTAATGAGGTCATGCGGAATATCCTAAATCTTGTCTTTATTTGAAGATTCAAACAAAGTCTAAGGTTTCTCGCAAGCCTCATTCATGATTTGAGCACAAAAATAGGGCTTAAACTTACGTTTTCTCCTCTGGTATTTCTGTTTCAGCTTCTTCAATATTTTCGTGTAGCCATTCGCGCCAAATTGCCAATAAAATTGCCAAAATCACAGGGCCGACAAATAAACCGACCAAGCCAAAACTGGCAATGCCGCCCAATACACCAAACATAATCAATAGGAACGGAATTTGCGTTGCACCAGAAATCACCAAAGGGCGAATCACATTATCGGAACTACTCACAATCAATACGCCCCACACAATAACCCCAATGGCTTCAACGGTTTGACCTTGTGCAAATAGCCACAGCCCAACACCTAAATAGGAGATTGGTGTACCAAATGGAATCAACGCTAAAATAAAGGTGATCATTGTCAACAACATAGGGTTTGGAACGCCTGCGACAAAATAGCTGATTCCTGCCAATAACGCTTGCGCCACCGCCGTTAAACCAACACCGTAAACGACGGCACGAGTGGTTTCAGAAATCGTCACGAGGTAATGATGGACGCGCGGCCCTATCACCATTTCTAAGGCACGGCTGACTTGCGCTAAAATCAATTGCCCATCACGGTAAAAGAAAAACAAGGTCATGATTGCAAAGCTAAGCTTGACTAAATTACGGCTAATTTCGCTCAGTACAAACTTGCCATAACTCAAATGACTTTGAATCCATGCCGCGATATTTTTGGTGATACTATTCGGGTCATTACTCAGCTCATTGAGCGTACGATTAATATCTTGACCAATGACAGGCAAGTTTTTAATAAAGTCTGGAATTTGAATATGACCAGAAAATAGTTGTCTTTGTAAGTTGAAATATAAATTGCGACCTTCTAATTGCAGCATAAAAATAGCGCAAATAAATGGGATACCAATGACTAAAATCACCAAGCTAATCATGATGGTGGCATTTAAGGTCGGACGATTTTCCCCAAAGAAACGACGTTGCACCCGCAAGTAAATCGGCCATGTCATATAGGCAATGATGGCTGCCCAAAGCACAGGGACAATAAAGTATTTGAGAATACTGTATCCCAAAAACATTAAAATAAAGAGCAGTCCAAACAGCAAAACGCGTTGTAATATGGGAGCGTACTGTTGCACGGTTGTATTTCTCTAAAGTTGGAAATAATACGTTGATCTTAACCGAAAATTCAGCCGAGGCAAATTCAGATCAACATAAAATCACGATTCTTTGCAAGCCTTTAGAACCATTCGGTTGGATCATCAACCAATTGATTTAAAACAGGCTGCCACTGGTTTTGTATGCTGACATAGTTTTTTTGCGGCTTATCAAAAATGCTGAGCCCTTGCATTGCCAAGCTGCCATAGGCACTACGCTCTGAAATCCACGCCACAGGTTCATGCTCGATTTTGGTAAAGAAATCTTGAATATCGCGAGAACTTGCACTGTTGGCTTTAACCCGATTGGCAATTAATAAAATCTGTACTTTGCCTTTACGAATGCGTTTAATTTCTTGTAAATGCTTAAGAAAACGACGGGTGCTATCAATGTCGAAAAATGAAGGCTGTAACGGGGTCACAATGGCATGTGCTTCGCTGACCAATTGTTCGGCATGTTCACCCGACAATGCACCCGGTGCATCAATAATCAAATAGTCCAAATGCTTTGGCGCATCACCAATCGATTTTTCATGGCGCCAGTCCAAACTTTGAATTGCCGACATTGAGTCGGGACGTTGCTTTAACCATTGCAAAGAAGATTTTTGGTTATCGGCATCCGCTAGAGCGACTTTATAACCCTTTTTCGATAATGCACTAGCGAGGGTAATGGCGGTCATGGTTTTTCCGCAACCACCTTTTTGATTTGCGACTAATATGGTTTTCATAACATCAAATTTTTTAAGTAAGTCCTTGGTATCGTTGTTACCTTAGCATCTTTTTCAGTTGTGTAGGTTACACATGACAAAAGTTTCAGTATGCAGTTAAATAGCCACATTCAAAGATAGGGACTGTGTGATGTCGGTTTGGTTGGCAATGCTGATAGGCGGCTGTATAGGTGTGGTGATTACGACCCTTATTCTGTCGGGCACACGTAATGGACGGATACAAGCGGAGTATGAAAAATATATTGCCGAGCTTGAATTGGAACATCAACAGGCGTTGTTAGACGCGCAAAAACGCAGCGTAAATACCAGTCGTGCGGTACTCAAAGGCAAAATGGCAGAACAATTTGCACCGATATTGCCTGAATTTCAATACTTACCCAGTGATGCCAAATTCTTAGGCGATCCCGTGGATTATGTGGTGTTCGATGGTTATACCGATTTCAGAGATGGCGATGGTTCAGCAGACGATATAGAAGTGATTTTATTGGATATTAAAAGCGGTGGCGCACGCCTGAGCAAAGGGCAGCAGGCGATTGCTGAAGCGGTACGTCAAGGGCGGGTTCGTTTCGAAACCTTACGTATCGATTTTCAAGATTAATGTATTTGTTCTGCTTTCTGCACTCTTGCCAGTAGCATTTTTTGTGCTAAAACAGGAACACCTTCAGCATCAAAATAGTTTTTTTCAACAAATTTAAATTTTGCTTTAGTTAGGTGGTTTTCAATATCACGATTGAGATGGCAGCCATCCGCGAGTCTTTTATGAATCGGAGTGAGTAGTTGTTGCCACCGTTGAATTTTAACCGAGTCCGTATTTTTAACATGCTCAACCACATGCAGTGTTCCTGTCGGTTTCAACACCCGATAAATTTCAGCTAAGGCCTGATCTACATTTGCGACACTACATAGCGTCCATGTCGAAACAATATGATCGAGCGATGCATCGGCAAAAGGTAGTTTTTCAGCACTCGATTGAATATGTTTCACATGAAAAGGGGTGTGCAGCACACGTTCAGCCGCCAAATGATAAATTTCTGTACTCGGTTCGAGAGCGTATAACTCATCCACATTGCCATAAAATGGCAGATTTAGCCCTGTACCAAAGCCAATTTCTAACACTTCACCTTCAATCGGCAGCAAAAGTTCACGGCGTTTATCCATTAAACTGGCGGTCTGCATGACTTGATCAAGTAAAAGTGGAAACACACGGCGTTGATAGAACTGATAAATCATAAACTTCCATTGTTAAGCAAATAAAACAAGA
>DAOMAH010000084.1:0-6937 GCA_035426725.1 Acinetobacter sp. | reverse complement strand
CTAAACCGAGCATGATAATTACCACATCACTGGTAATTGCAAATGCGCCAATCACGCCATCAAAACTAAATGATGCATCTAACACTTCTAAATATAAGAAACCGCCAATACCCGCTTTAACGACACCCGTCGATGCACCGCTTGAATCATGCAATACAGCATTGCCATGTTCATCAATTTCAGGTTCACCGCCCAGCAAATGACTCAGTACTTGCACGCCAATGTACACCACGATGCCCCAAATACCCGCCATCACCACAGCTAAACGCGCAGATTCATCCACATTGGCAGCCATAATAATCATCGCAATGAGTGCAAGGAATACCGACATCGCAGGCACACTTGCCAAATTTGCCAATTTAGACTCAAGCCATTTAAACCAATGGGTTTCTTTACCATCATCAAAGAAGAAGTTTAAAAACACCATCAATAAGAAAGTTCCACCAAACGCAGAAATTTCAGCGTGATGCGCCATCAAACGTTCTGAGTAGGTTTTCGGATCATTCAATGCCAGTTTGGCAACTTCAAGCATGCCCATATCGGCAGTCACCGCGACAATCACCACAGGGAAAATCAAACGCATCCCAAATACGGCAATTAAAATACCGACGGTTAAGAACAGCATTTTCCAAAAATGATCCCAATTGCGCAGGACAGAGGCATTCACCACCGCGTTATCAAAAGACAGTGATACTTCTAGCACGGCTAAAATGAGCGTAATTCCAAACGCCTTGAGCATGGTAGAAACCCCTGCTTCTGGCCCATGCGTATAGCCCCAATAAGCTGAGATTGCTAAACAGACAATCGTAAAAAAGATTGAAAAACGAAAATGCTTCATAAGCAGCCTTTGATTGAATAAGTGTAAATCGTTGAATGGTCGAAATTGGTATATTGTAAGCGACTTTGAAGCCAAAGGCCGAAAAGATTGTTGGACTTATTTATGATTTATACGCCATTAAAAAAGCCCCAACGATGGGGGCTTAGTCGTATATTGTCTTGCAATATACTGTATGAGGCTCATCTCAAACTACGCATATTAAAGCATAGTTTTGATTAAAATTATATGCCCAAAATTTGCGCTTAAAGTAAATTGAGTGCAATCAACGCCACCAATGCAGGAATCGCTTGAATATAAATAATCTTTTTACTGGCAGTGAGCCCGCCATAAATACCTGCAACCAAAACACAAGCTAAAAAGAAATTGGCAATTGCGACTGCACAACCAACAGGTGCAATCAGTGACCAAAATAAACCTGCGGCTAAGAAGCCATTATATAAACCTTGGTTTTGCGCTAGAACTTTGGTGAGTTGAGCTTTTTCTAGGCTATTCCCAAAGGCTTTTAGACCGTATGGTTTATCCCACAAGAACATTTCCAACACCAAAATATAAACGTGAAGTACTGCAATTAAACCGATGAGAACTTTTGCTAACATGTGATTTATTCCTTATTTTTTGCTGCAATGTCATTTATTTAATGTAGCGCCGATCTGCTTTAAATTTAAAAGTTTATTCTTCGAGAAAGTTAAAACTTAATTGTATCATCGGGTGAAATTTCAGCTTAAAAATAAAATAGATCATCCAACCGACATGATTTGACGTTTAAAATCGTTTTGTTACAGCTTGAACAAAATTAAATCGCTATCATATAGTCCTTTCATTGGCATAATTTCGAGAAAATTGTATGAGTCAAAGTCATATCCGTATTCGAGGCGCACGCACGCATAATTTAAAAAATGTGTCGCTCGATATTCCACGCGACAAGTTTGTGGTGATTACGGGACTGTCTGGCTCTGGTAAATCATCATTGGCTTTTGACACCTTATATGCCGAAGGTCAGCGTCGTTATGTCGAATCGCTTTCGGCTTACGCACGCCAATTCCTTTCGCAAATGGAAAAGCCTGAAGTTGACTCGATTGAAGGTTTATCACCTGCCATTGCCATTGAACAGAAATCGACCAGCCACAACCCACGTTCAACGGTCGGAACAATTACCGAAATTTATGACTATTTACGTTTGCTTTATGCACGCGTCGGCACACCGTATTGCCCTGAACATGACTTGCCAATGGTGGCACAAACTGTTTCAGAAATGGTTGATGCGGTAAAAGCACTGGACGAAGGCACATCACTGATGTTACTTGCGCCTGTGGTACGTGAACGTAAAGGCGAATACACCCAACTTTTCGAGCAATTACAAGGTCAAGGATTTGTCCGCGCGCGTGTCGATGGCGAAATCATTGATATTGATAGCCCACCTGAGTTAGATAAAAAGAAAAAACACAGCATTGAAGTGGTGGTCGATCGCTTTAAAGTCCGTGATGATTTGGGCAATCGAATTGCAGAATCTTTTGAAACCGCACTGCGTTTAGGTGGCGATATTGCCATATTGGCGTGGATGAATGCAGAACATCCAGAACGTGTTTTTTCAGCGAAACACTCTTGTCCGCAATGTGACCGTGCCGTGGCAGAACTTGAACCCCGTTTATTTTCTTTTAATAATCCTTTTGGCGCATGCCCTACCTGCGATGGTTTAGGCACACGCAGCCATTTCAGTGCAGAAAAACTGATTCCAAATCCTGAAGTGTCGATCAGTCAAGGCGCAATTCGTGGATGGGATAGACAACGTCCGTATTACTACACCATGCTACAAAAAGTGGCGGATCACTTTACGATTGCGTTAGATACGCCGTGGAATGAGTTGGATAAAGACACGCAAAAGAAATTTCTCAACGGCACAGGTAAAGAAAAAATTGACCTGAGTTATATTGATGAACGTGGTCGCAAGCATAGCCGAGTCCAAGCCTTTGAAGGAATTTTGCCGCATTTAGAACGTCGCTATCGTGAAACCGAATCCAATTATGTACGAGATGATTTAGCGCAATACCTTTCGAATGCCGCTTGTGATGTCTGTGATGGTTCACGTTTGAATGACATCTCGCGACATGTGCGTGTTAAAGATAAAACCATTGCACAAGTCACCAAGATGTCGATTGGTGATGCGGAAAATTATTATCAAGACCTGAATCTTGAAGGGGCGAAAGGCGAAATCGCCGACAAGATTTTTAAAGAGATTCGTGAACGCTTACATTTCTTGGTCAGTGTTGGACTGAATTACCTCAGTTTAGCGCGTTCAGCTGAAACTCTTTCAGGTGGCGAAGCACAACGGATTCGCCTCGCTTCGCAAATTGGTGCAGGTTTGATGGGCGTGATGTATGTCTTGGATGAACCATCAATTGGTCTACATCAACGTGACAATGATCGCTTACTACAGACTCTAATTCGCTTACGTGATTTAGGTAATACCGTGCTCGTGGTTGAGCATGATGAAGATGCGATTCGCGCTGCCGATCATATTATTGATATTGGGCCAGGTGCAGGGATTCACGGCGGTGCCATTATTGCTGAGGGAACTTATGATGAATTGGCAAATCACCCAGACTCACTCACGGGTCAATATCTTTCAGGCAAATTAAAAATAGCCGTGCCGAAACAACGAACAAAATCGCCTCGTCCAGATGAAGTGATCAAACTGTCTGGTGCAAGTGGACATAACTTACAACATGTCGATTTGACCATTCCACTCGGCATTATGACTTGTGTGACAGGCGTTTCAGGCTCAGGTAAATCGACGCTGATTAACCGTACTTTATTGCCTTTAGCTGCAACACAACTCAATGGCGCAACGACATTGACGGCGGAAAAATTTGATTCAATTGATGGCTTACAATTCCTCGATAAAGTAGTGGATATTGACCAAAGCCCAATTGGAAGGACACCACGTTCTAACCCTGCCACTTATACAGGTTTATTCACGCCAATTCGTGAGCTATTTGCGCAAACGCCAGAAGCCAAAGCACGTGGTTATAGTGCAGGTCGTTTCTCGTTTAACGTCAAAGGCGGACGTTGTGAAGTCTGCGAAGGCGACGGCATGATCAAAGTAGCGATGCACTTCTTACCTGATATGTATGTGCCTTGCGATGCCTGTCATGGCAAGCGTTATAACCGTGAAACTTTAGAAGTCGGCTACAAAGGCAAAAACATTTCCGATGTTTTAGAAATGACGGTTGAAGATGCTGCTGAATTCTTTAATGCAATTCCTGTGATTCACCGCCGTTTAGACACTTTAACCCAAGTTGGATTGGGCTATATTCGTTTAGGGCAAGCAGCGACAACACTTTCAGGTGGTGAAGCACAACGGGTGAAACTGGCACGTGAGTTGGCAAAACGGGATACAGGGAAAACCTTATATATCTTGGATGAACCAACCACAGGCTTACACTTCCACGACATTGCCAAATTACTCGACATCCTTTATGAGCTGCGTAATAAGGGTAATACCATTGTGGTGATTGAGCATAATTTGGATGTGATCAAGACTGCGGACTGGGTAGTCGATTTAGGCCCTGAAGGTGGTTCGGGTGGCGGGATGATTGTTGCAGAAGGAACACCCGAAGATGTGATTAAAGTTAAGGCATCACATACGGGGCGTTTCTTAAAGCCGTTGTTGAAGTGATTATCATAGGGCTCGAATGAGCCCTTTTTTAATCATCTAATCTTGTAATTAAATAGTCCACATTCAATTTGAGTATTTCTGATTCCGCTGCTTTTTCCTGTAATATTTCTAGAATTTCTTGTCTTATTTTTGGATTCAATTCAGGCTTCATTGGTTGCGTAATTATTTTTTTAATGAATTCTAACCTATTAATTTCTTTAAAATCTTCATCCTCATTGAACACTACAAATAATAGTTTACGCCAATCTTCTTTAACTGCTTGCTCTAAAACAAGAGGACTTGTTCTAGTATTAAACCCACTATGGATAACATATTGCTTAACAACTTCAATAAGACTAGGTAACCCAGCCAAAGGATTCCTCTTAGCTAAAATTTTTATATAACGATGAAATAGATTGTTTTCTTTATACCCAAAACTAAATGTATCCTCTGCAAAAAATTCTCCATGAGATTGTATTTCTGCATCTATCCATTGTTTAATTTTATTTCTTAAATCCTTCGCTAAATCATTTCTACCAAATTTAGCTAATAATACTCTAAAAAAGTTTAAATTTTCTAAGTTATCAAAACCAATACTTCTGATAGCATAAAAGTGTAATTGCTCACAAAAACTCTCAGTTATTTCAAGATTTCTCCACTGCGCCATCAATCGCTTTATTGCTAATCTAACTTGACTCTGTTCTTCAGATATCATCTCAGATGTCGCTAGCTCTTTAAGACTTTTAAAATCGACCTCATCTTTCTGTTCAAACCATTTCTTAAACTCAATCAACCAAAGATCATCTTTAATGAAAAAATAAGAAATTTTCCTTAAGTTATCATATGTTAGCTTTTTTATACTCGACCAATTTTCTTTTTTTCGCTCAGAATAATATTGGCAATCACTCCAATCATATTCTAACTTTTTAAAATCATGAATAAGGTAACCTTGCAGAATTCTTACTAAAATAATTTCTTTCGTTGAGTCAGCAACTACTTCTGGTAAAGACTTTCTAAAATCACGATACAACTTAATTACTTTTTGAAAAAATCGAAAATTATGTATTTCTAACTTATCAGCAAAATCAATCATCAGATTAACTAATGCTTCATCAATATCTTTCGCATTTTCCCTTATCAAAGGCTCAACAGAATTGATAACAATCGTTTCATCGATTAACTTTTCTTTATAGTCAGCATACTTCTGCTTATTGTCACCTTCGGCTTTATCCTCGTCTAAAATCAAAATTACCTGACAATTTCTTTCTAATTTTAAGTAATTTGCTAAACCCATAACATCATTAATATTAAGTTTAGGTGACATTCGCTCGAAATCATCAAAGCAAATAATTGCATCTTTAACTTGTAAGAAAAGCAATGACTCTAAGATTCTTGCTGAAGCACTAACACCATATTGTGAAAGTTTTACATCTCTAAATTGAGCAAGAGCATCTTTAAAAAGTTGAGTGAATTCAAATCTATTTGTATCTGATTTAGCATAAGGGTTAAGACTTAGTTTCGTACAAATTGTATTCCTTAGATCATTTAGATTTTCTATGCCGAAAAGTGAAATGTATGCATATTTTTTACAGTCAAAAATACTTTTATAGTCGATTCTGCTTGCTTCATAATAAAAATTCTTTTTGTCCTCAATTTCTTTATCAGTAACGCTTTTTAGAAATTTATTCCAAAAAAAAGTTTTTCCCACACCCCAAGCCCCAGTGATCGCAATCGCTGTTCCCACTTTCTCATTTCTAATATTGTGTTCTAATAATTCTTTTAGCCTTTTTTCTTTTTCTAAACCATTCATAAACTGTTCTTTAATTAACTTTAAAACCTCATAGTAATTGAATATTTGAGCTAATCAATCCCATATTTTTTTGCTTTTATCCAAAAATTGTCGATCTTTCCTAATTGCCAACGCGCCATAATTTCCGAGCATAAAAAAAGCTCAGCCTTGGGGAAAGCCGAGCTAGTAAAACGATGATGTGACACATCAAATACTTAAAGAAATGTTATGAAAAAAAATAGCTATAAGATGTATATCAAATAACCCTTTATTTTCAATGTGAGAAGTATATCTCAAAATCATAAATAATCAAGCACTTCATACTTTATGCACTCATTTCTGACTACACGTTCATAATTAATGTTATTACTTAATTTCAATCCCCTCCTTTCGAAAAGGAAAAATTATCGTGCCTAAATAGTGTGAATTTTTCAGTTTTATGACAATTTCAAAAATCAAATAAATGGAAAAACCGATTAAAAAACATAAAATATCTGTAAAATTTATAAATCAAGCCAATTTCATGATAATGAAGATGAACTAAAAATACACCTATCTATCTGTTAAATAATCAATTATTCCTTGATTGACATGAAAAACACAATTGCTCATTTTTTATACGCAACATATGAGTGCACTAAACTCTCATCAGATG
>DAOMAH010000083.1:0-6939 GCA_035426725.1 Acinetobacter sp. | reverse complement strand
CGCTTGTTGAAAGGCAAAGAGTCGAACGGTGGCGGTACAACGAAACGTGGTGATAAACTTTCTGAAGATGTATTGTCAGGTTTAGAGTTGGTTGATTTACTTGAAATCCAACCATCTGATGAAGCGATTGCAGAACGTTTAACTCAAATTCAAGTGTTCTTGAAAGAGAAGAGCATTGAAATTGATGAGAAGTTTGCAGAGAAAAAACGCAAACTTTCTACAGGTGATGAATTAACAACGGGTGTATTGAAAGTTGTTAAAGTTTATCTTGCTGTAAAACGTCGCATCCAACCGGGTGACAAGATGGCTGGTCGTCACGGAAACAAAGGTGTTGTATCAAACATCTTACCTGTTGAAGACATGCCGCATGATGTCAATGGTGTACCTGTTGATATCGTATTGAACCCATTGGGTGTACCATCTCGTATGAACGTGGGTCAGATTCTTGAAACTCACTTGGGGATGGCGGCAAAAGGCTTAGGCGAGCAACTGGATAAAATGTTAAAGCAGCAACGTACAGTTGCTGAATTACGACTTTTCCTTGATAAGATTTATAACAAAGTTGGTGGCGAACAAGAAGATCTTGATAGCCTAACTGATGATGAAGTACTTAAACTCGCTGGAAACTTACGTGCAGGTGTGCCTTTAGCAACACCAGTATTTGATGGTGCTGAAGAAGGTCAAATCAAAGAGTTGCTAGAATTAGCTGAATTGCCACGTTCTGGTCAACAAGTTTTGTTTGATGGCCGCACAGGTGAACAGTTTGATCGTCCTGTAACTGTAGGTTACATGTACATGCTGAAATTGAACCACTTGGTTGATGACAAGATGCATGCACGTTCGACTGGTTCTTACTCGCTTGTGACACAACAACCGCTCGGTGGTAAAGCACAATTCGGTGGTCAGCGTTTCGGTGAGATGGAAGTCTGGGCACTTGAAGCATATGGTGCAGCTTATACACTTCAAGAAATGCTTACTGTGAAATCGGATGACGTTGAAGGTCGTACCCGTATCTATAAGAACATTGTAGACGGTAATCATTATATGGATCCTGGAATGCCTGAATCGTTCAACGTATTGACCAAAGAGATCCGTTCTTTAGGTATCAACATTGAACTGAAAAATGGTGACTAAATCCCCCTCAATCCCCCTTCGTTAAAGGGGGAAGTTCCCCTCTTTGAAAAGAGGGGTTAGGGGAGATTCCATAATTTCAGTAAAAACAATATTTGTGACCCAGTCGAGTGAGCTTTACTCCTCGACACACGGAGAAAAAAATTGAAAGACTTGCTCGATATCATGCGTAAGAAACCGGATTCAGATGGTCATACACCAGTTGAATTTGACCGTATCCGTATTGGTCTTGCGTCGCCAGAAATGATTAAGTCATGGTCTCACGGTGAAGTAAAAAAACCAGAAACCATTAACTACCGTACGTTTAAACCTGAACGTGATGGTTTGTTCTGTGCCAAAATCTTTGGTCCAGTAAAAGACTATGAATGCTTGTGTGGTAAATACAAGCGTATGAAATACAAAGGCGTCATTTGTGAAAAATGTGGCGTTGAAGTAACGACTGCGAAAGTTCGTCGTGAGCGTATGGGTCACATTGACCTTGCATCGCCAGTAGCACACATTTGGTTCTTAAAATCATTACCGAGCCGTATCGGTTTACTTCTTGATATGACTTTACGTGATATCGAGCGTGTATTGTATTTCGAATCATATGTTGTAACTGATCCGGGCATGACACCGTTTGAAAAGTATCAACTTTTAACAGACGAAGAATATTTCAATGCACTTGAAGAACACGGTGATGAATTCACTGCGAAAATGGGTGCAGAGGCGATTCAAGATTTATTGAAAGATATTGATCTTGAAGCGGAAATTGCACGCTTACGTGAAGAAATTCCTCAAACTACCTCTGAGACGAAACTTAAAAAAGCGTCTAAACGTTTGAAGTTGATGGAAGCGTTTAAAGAGTCAAACAACAAACCAGAATGGATGGTGATGAATGTACTTCCAGTACTTCCACCTGATCTTCGTCCGTTAGTACCACTTGAAGGTGGTCGTTTCGCGACTTCTGATTTGAACGATTTATATCGTCGTGTGATCAACCGTAACAACCGTTTGAAGCGTCTTCTTGATCTTGCTGCACCAGACATCATCGTACGTAACGAAAAACGTATGTTACAAGAGTCTGTTGATGCGTTGCTTGATAATGGTCGTCGTGGTCGTGCGATTACGGGTTCGAACAAACGTCCATTGAAATCTTTGGCAGATATGATCAAAGGTAAGCAAGGTCGTTTCCGTCAAAACTTACTTGGTAAGCGTGTTGACTATTCGGGCCGTTCGGTCATTACTGTTGGTCCAACTTTACGTTTGCACCAATGTGGTTTACCGAAAAAAATGGCACTTGAATTATTCAAGCCATTTATTTTCGCAAAATTACAAGCGTCTGGTCAGGCAACTACCATTAAAGCTGCGAAGAAAATGGTTGAGCGTGAAACCCCAGAAGTTTGGGACGTTCTTGCATCGGTCATTCGTCAACATCCAGTGATGTTGAACCGTGCACCGACACTTCACCGTTTAGGTCTGCAAGCATTTGAACCGATCTTAATCGAAGGTAAAGCGATCCGTTTACACCCACTCGTATGTGCTGCGTTTAACGCCGACTTCGATGGTGACCAAATGGCGGTACACGTTCCATTGACACTAGAAGCACAGCTTGAAGCACGTGCTTTGATGATGTCGACCAATAACATTTTGTCGCCAGCAAACGGTGAGCCGATTATCGTTCCTTCTCAGGACGTGGTCTTGGGTCTTTACTACATCTCTCGTGATGCGGTAAATGCCAAAGGCGAAGGCATGATCTTTGCTGATACGCATGAAGTAAACCGTGCATTGGCAACAGGTAAAGTTGCGATTCATGCGCGTGTGAAAGTGCGTGTTCATCAAACTGTAATTAGTGAAGATGGTGAGCGTGAAAAGCAAACGATTATTGTAGATACCACGCCAGGTCGTTGTTTGTTGTGGGAAGTTGTTCCACAAGGTTTAAGCTTTGACATGATCAACCTTGAGATGACCAAGAAAAACATCTCGAAGTTAATCAACTCTTGCTACCGTAAATTGGGTTTGAAAGATACGGTTATCTTCGCTGACCAATTGATGTATTTGGGCTTCCGTCAAGCGACGCGCTCAGGTGTATCTGTGGGTATGGAAGACATGCTGATTCCACCAAACAAAGAAGCGATCATTGCTAAATCTGAAATTGAAGTTCGAGAAATTGAACAACAGTTTGAGCAAGGTTTCGTAACAGCGGGTGAGCGTTACAACAAAGTTGTCGATATTTGGGCACGTACCAATGACCAAGTCGCGAAAGCGATGATGGATAACTTGTCTTTTACCACTGTGAAAAACAAACAGGGTGAAGATGAGAAACAAAAATCATTCAACTCGATTTATATGATGTCTGACTCAGGTGCCCGTGGTTCGGCAGCTCAGATTCGTCAGTTAGCGGGTATGCGTGGTTTGATGGCGAAACCAGATGGTTCGATCATTGAAACACCTATTAAAGCAAACTTCCGTGAAGGTTTGACGGTACTTCAGTACTTCATTTCAACACACGGTGCGCGTAAAGGTTTGGCCGATACTGCATTGAAAACAGCAAACTCGGGTTACTTAACTCGTCGTCTCGTTGATGTTGCACAAGATTTAGTCATTACTGAGTCTGACTGTGGTACGGCTGGCGGTTTAGTTATGACACCATTCATTCAAGGTGGTGACGTGATCGAGCCTTTACGTGATCGCGTATTGGGTCGTGTAACTGCTGAAGATGTACGTCGTGCATCTAACGATGAAGTTGTGCTTCCGCGCGGTACGCTCATTGACGAGAAAATTGCTGCTCAGCTTGAAGAAGCGGGTGTCGATGAAGTTAAAGTACGTTCAGTGATTGCATGTGAATCGACATTCGGTGTGTGTGCGAAATGTTATGGTCGTGACCTTGCACGTGGTCATCAGGTAAATCCTGGTGAGTCTGTGGGTGTTATGGCTGCACAATCGATTGGTGAGCCAGGTACACAGTTAACCATGCGTACATTCCACGTGGGTGGTGCTGCAAGCCGAACTTCTGCTGCAAACAGTGTTCAAGTGCGTAACAAAGGTACAGTACGTTTCCATAACGTGAAAACAGTACAACATGCCAAAGGTCATTTAGTGTCAGTTTCGCGTTCAGGTGAAATTGGTATTGCGGATGATTTAGGTCGTGAGCGTGAGCGCTATAAACTTCCTTACGGTGCAAGCATCCTGTTGAAAGATGGTGAATCTGTAGAAGCTGGCGGTATCGTCGCAACTTGGGACCCACATACCCATCCACTTGTAACAGAAGTTGCGGGTAAAGCACGTTTCAGCCAAATTGCTGATGGCGTGACTGCAACCTCAAAAACTGATGATGCAACGGGTATGACTACAGTTGAAATCTTGCCTGTAACAGCACGTCCTGCTTCTGGTAAAGACTTGCGTCCTGCAATTGTGTTGGATACAACTGACGGTGGCGAACAATTCTACTTCCTACCACAAAATACCATTGTGACCGTTCGTGATGGCGAAACCATTGGTGTTGGTGACGTCATTGGTCGTGTACCGCAAGAAACTTCGCGTACACGCGATATTACCGGTGGTCTACCACGTGTAGCAGACTTGTTCGAAGCACGTAAACCGAAAGAGCATGCGATTCTTGCTGAAATTTCTGGTGTGGTAAGTTTTGGTAAAGAAACCAAAGGTAAAAACCGTTTAGTGATTACACCTGATGATGGCTCGGAAATTTACGAAGAGCTGATTCCAAAATGGCGTACCATGAACGTGTTTGAAGGCGAACATGTGAACCGTGGTGAAACTGTTTCTGACGGTCCACAAAACCCACATGACATCTTACGTTTGAAAGGTGAAGTTGCGTTAACCAACTACATCGTGAATGAAGTTCAAGACGTTTACCGCTTGCAAGGTGTAAAAATCAACGATAAGCACATTGAAGTCATCGTACGTCAAATGTTGCGTAAAGTAGATATCACTGATGGCGGTGATACCAGCTTCATTAAAGGCGAACAAGTGGATTACATCCGCGTTGTTGGTGAGAACCAAGCTGTGAATGCGCAGAATAAGTTCCCTGCGAAATTTGAACGTCTGTTGATGGGTATTACGAAAGCGTCGCTTTCTACTGACTCGTTCATCTCTGCGGCATCGTTCCAGGAAACAACACGTGTGTTAACTGAAGCGGCTGTCACAGGTAAAGAAGATGAATTGCGTGGCTTGAAAGAGAATGTCGTTGTAGGTCGTTTAATTCCAGCAGGTACTGGTTTGGCGTATCACTTAGAACGTCGTCGTCAAGAATCAGAAGCTGCTGAATTTGAACTTCATAATGATTTTAGTGAAGTAGATCAGGCATTTAGCCAAGCATTAAATTCAGATCAATTCTAAATTAAAGCTTGAAATAAAAAAGACACCCGAAGGTGTCTTTTTTATTGGGCTGAGAAATACAAAGGAATGTTACAAAATCTTTAATGATTGAATCATTGCGCTTACACAATGAGGTGAATTTCCCCACGAAAGGGGAATATGCTTTTACTATGAACAAAGAGAAGAGGACAGCGCAATGAAAACAACAATGAGTTTAATGACTGCAACCTTTATGTCATTAGCGATGCTATCAGGTTGTCAAAATATGAGTGCAGCGGATCAACGTATTGGCGCAGCGGCAGTGGGTGGCGCAGTCGGCGGTGGTGTCGGAAACCATGTTGGTGGTGGCGTTGGCGCAGGTTTAGGTGCAGCAGCGGGTGCTGGTGTAGCTGCAAATGCAAAAGGCAGTAGTAATAGAACGACAACCAGTAGTGCTATTGGCGCAGGTATTGGTTCTGTTCTTGGTAAGTCGATTTTAGGTGGTGACTCTGGTGCCGCGATTGGTGGTGCAATTGGTGGCGGTGCGGGAGCTGCCATTCAAGAGAAGAAAAGGTAATGTATAACGTTATAAATTAAAAATGCCTGCTGTTGTTGCAGGCATTTATATTGCAAAGGGTAAATTGAAACTTTCAGTATTGTTTAGTCATCGGTGTGGAAAAATGAAGTCTTCGATATTTAATCTAAGCACTCTAGCTAACATTTTAGCGAGTGAAAAGAGGACTTTGAGGCCCATTCAAGCCATCTCTAATTTGCTGCTGCAATTTCAAAATATCATCAATATTGATTTTTATTGAGCCGTTACGAATCCCATCCACATTATTCCGATTAATATTGAGCGGTTGTAGCATGGTAAAAAGACCTGTGGTTGGGTCAGGCGATTGTAAACCTGCAGCGACGGCTAAAATATACTCTTGTAACACAGGCGAAAGTTGAGATAAGTCTGGCTTTGCTGTCATTGGCAGACCATCAACGACTACGGTTGTTTCAGGGACATCCGTATTCTGTATATTATTATGAACTTTATATAGATAATGCTGTAGCGTTTGACGAACTTGCTCGTCTTCTTGAAATGGAATAGGTCCCACTTCTTCACGCATTTCGGATTCAGCCATAATTCGAATGGTCGGTAATTTCGCGACTTCTTCGGCTTGAACCGTTGGCAAACCAATACAAGCAAATACTGTGATAAAGGCAGATCGAGTTAAGACATTCATTCTTTGCTCCAGAAATTCATCACCTGTAAAAAATGGTGATTTTATAAAAGCATCTATTGAATAGCCTACAGCAAAGTTACTTAGCATTCAGTATGGCTCAGATAAAAGGTAAATATCGTTAAAAATTTGTACCGATTAGAAAATAATTTTTATTGGATGCTCAAAATTAGTATGTATTCGGTCGGTAAATAATTTCCTTTAAGCTTGAGTGGATTATACTCAATCTATAGCTGGTCGTTATGGGGGCAACCAGTTTCATTATTTATACATCTAGCTC
>DAOMAH010000082.1:0-6948 GCA_035426725.1 Acinetobacter sp. | reverse complement strand
ACATCGTTTAACCAAAAATGTCTTTTCGCATGTTTAGTTGTTTTTGTCAACTTATGAAATTTTTAAGAACTATTGCTGTATCAACCCTGACTTTGTTATCAATGTTTGGATGTAAAAATATTCCAACATATACTTCTGATTTTGAACAAGCGAGTAAACAGATTACAGGCATCAACTTAAATGATGAAACTGCTAATCAGATAGGTCAGCGTTTCGTTAATGCGTTTAACACGATGGGAACTTCAAATTTTGTAAAAAATGCGGGGCAACTTTATGCAGAAAATTTATACATCAATGATACCCTGTCTCAATTTTCAAATAAGAAAGAGCTGATTAAACATTTTGAAAGTATGAATCAGCATGTAAGTAATGTCTCTGTAAACTTGATCAGTGCAACACATCAGCAAGATTCTGCTTATATACATTGGCATATGAAATACGATTTTAAGATGTTTGGTCGAACTAAAACGATGTCTTCCTACGGAATTAGCCAAATTAAAATTAATGATAAAAATTTGATCATATTTCAACAAGATTATTGGGATCCAGTAAATGGTCTATATCGTTCATTACCTTATATCGGTAATGGTTATTCCTTAATTTTACCCTTTAAGAAATAACTCAAAAATAGTCATAATTATATATTTATTGGTCAATGTGATTTATTAACTTGAATGGAATTCTAAAAAGATGAATATCTATGTATAAGGTGAAGAATGAAAAATTATTTAATTAGTCTTAGCCTTGTATGTTCTGCAGCAAGTTTGAGTGAAGTACATGCTGCTGTTCAATTTTGTCAAACAGCGCCCTTGTTAGTAGGCAGTAAAAATATTGGTTCTGTCAGCTACTATGCAGATCAATGCGATAAAAACTGGGAAAATCAAAATATTCGTTTAGATTTTTCCTATAGTCAAAAAATTCCTGAATGGGCATTTAAACGTGCAGCATCCCATTTCCTTAATAAAAATATTGCTCAACTTCCTCAGAATTCAGTATTGAATCAAATTACAGAGCTATACCGTCCCGTCAAGAAAGGAGATTTTTACTCTTTAAATTATGCTCAAAATAGCAAAACACTCAGCTTATCACTAAACCAAAAACTGCTTGGCTCAATTACGAATCCTCAAGCGAATCAATATTTTAAAATTTGGTTTGGCAGCTCACCATTTAGTGCTAAATTGAAACAACAATTACTTAATTAATGAATTGAATTTTATTATGAGCAATCAATTTATCCTCATGGTCGAAGATCACTATGAAATTGCGGCGACCGTTTGTGATTTTTTAGAACAACATGGCTTTGTAATTGATCATGCTCGAAATTTGGACGCCGCTCGAAATTTTTTAAAAAATCAGCCTTATCATTTGTTGTTGTTAGATATCAATTTACCCGATGGTTCAGGTTATGAGCTCTGTGAGTGGTTAAGGAATGATCAGGGAAAAGATATCCCTGTTCTTATGCTTACAGCAAGAGACACTTTGGATGACAAATTAAAAGGCTTTGTTGCGGGTACAGACGACTACTTGGTTAAACCTTTCGACTTTAATGAATTAGTGATGCGAATCAAAGCGTTAATCAAACGTTCATTAGGGGAAGTTTCAAATAATAAAATTCAAATTCATGATCTGATTTTGGACAGCTCCACACAGACGATTATTCGTGCAGGTCAACAAATTGATTTACCACGTATTCAATTCAAACTCTTAAAAGTCTTAATGAGAAACTCACCTAAAGTCATCACTAAACAAGAAATTATTATTGAACTTTGGGGAGATGGAGAACCTGAAAGCGATGCATTGCGTAGCCATATTTATAACTTGCGTAAAATGGTCGATAAGCCTTTCGAACAAAAGCTGATTCATACAATTTCAGGTGTCGGTCTGAAAATTGCACTTGAAGTAAAGAACTAAATTTTAATTCATATAAACGACCACGATTAAACCAGTTTTATCTTCAAGCTCAAGATATTTATGGCTTTTTAGATAATACTGACGATCAAATAATTCAACCCGCCAACCTAATTGTTTGCAAAGTTTTTGCACAAGTTGCAAACCTATGCCATATCCTTTCGCATTCAATTTTAGTTCTGTCGTGCTTAATTCCTGATTTTTTGATTCGCTTGGCATATCAATACCAATACCATTATCTGCAATCACAATACTATTTTTTCGTTGAATAATATGAATATGCGTGCCTTGAGAATAGTTCAATGCATTACGTAAAATGTTGCTTAACACCATTTTAGTCATGGATGGATAAATTATTCTTGGAGATTCTTGAATATCATATTGAACGCAAATATTAATTCCTTTGGTTTGACCAACTGGCTCCAAATCATTCAGTAAATCACGAATAATAATAGATAAAAGCATTTGTTCAGCAACCAAGGTATTGGTTGTATTTCTAGCGATTGACAGTAAGGTATCGACCAATAACTGCATATCAACAATCGTATTTGAAATACGATTCAAGGATTTATCATCGCCATATTTTGCCTGACAAAGTTGAATGTTTCCTTTTAAGATCGTGAGCGGGGTTCTCAGTTCATGACTCACATCACTCGTAAATTCTCTTTCTCGATTAATAAATTCACTTAATACTTGATGGTATTTTTCTAATGCCTGTTTTAGATATTCAGCTTCCATATTGCTATTGGTTCTTATATCTTCAAATGGTGAGGATTCCATATTTTGATGTGCCCAATCAATATGTTCCAAAGCATTCGCTAATCGAGTGATCGGTGAAAAGTACCGTTTGGCACGGCGATTCGACCACCACAAAATGCTATACAGCAAAATTAAGCTGAACATCAGCGGTGCTAAACCAAACATCCAAACAATTTTATTGACATTACTTTCACCGAACACCAGTAGCACATGTTGCCCACTTTTCTCGCCATACACCGTCATACGGTCTTTACCATCAACAAATATTCGATGAACACCCTGTTGTAAAACTTGATTTTTAAATGCTGGCGGTGGAATTTCACGCTTCCAACGATAGCCATATAAATTTTTAGTATCAGGTAGATCTGCATTCGGATTTCGCTCAACGCGTATCCAATAATGTTCCATTTCTTGTTCGAGTGCAGTTTTAAGTAGTGAACCTTTGATAATCCATGCACTACACGCAATTCCAATAACGATCGAAAGCGCAATCAGCCCAATTTGTAGCCAATAATGGCGATTGAATATTTCACCCAATGGATGATTTTGTTCGCCATTTTTATTGCGCTTAAACATAGGCTAATCTGCGTTAAAAATTGATTAAATTATAGCTCTTTCTTTTTGAACAGGAAGTGACCGACAACCCATTCTTGACCTTGTTCAAATCCAAACAACTCAGCGCACGCCATAAAAAAGATACGCCAACGTTGCCACCATGCATCTGCTTCTTTTGCATATACCTGTTCAAATAATGGTTTTAACTGGTCAGCATGGCGATCCATATTTTCCAGCCAAGCATTAGCTGTTTTTTCGTAATGTGTCCCCGACCATTGCCAATGCTGGGACAGCTCTAAATGATCTTGAAAATGCAAGAACGTAGAAGTTGATGGCATCAAACCACCCGTAAAAAAGTAGCGTGACATCCAATCATATTCACTTTTAATTTCAAAAGGATAATGTAAGAAGCGATGACAAAATATATGGCACCACAACTTTCCGTCAGCCTTGAGCCAAGATTGAATTTTCTCAAATAGTTTTTGATAATTTCGAACATGTTCAAACATTTCAACTGAGACAACCCGGTCAAATGTATTTGCTTTTAATTCAAGTACATTGACATCACAGGTTAAAATTTCGATATTACTTAAACCACGCTTTTCAGCTTCCGCCAAAATATGTTGACGCTGAGTTGCCGAATTTGAAACCGAAGTAATTTTTGCATTTGGATAACGTTCTGCCATCCATAACGTAAATGATCCCCAGCCACATCCAAGCTCTAAAATATGTTGACCATCTTTTAACTGTGCTCGTTCGCTATAAATTATTAATGAATGCTCTTCGGCTTCATCTAATGTGGTTTTGTCATTAGCAAAGTAACATGCACTGTATTTAAGACGTTTGCCTAAGACAGCCTGAAAGAAAGCAGTTGGTAACTCATAGTGTTGCTCATTGGCTTTGTCCGTTTCAATGGCAATTTCACTGAGCTTCAACATATTCAGCACGTCCATGTAGCGCTGCGCACCCTGCTCAGGGTCATAACGCCCTTCTTGAATCAAACGCTTCTTGCTCAATGCACGAATGGCTGCACGAATTGCTTGATCAGGTACTAAACCACTTTCGACGAGTTTTAAAGATTTTTGAATAATAAAGTCCATGTGTGCTACCTACTGTTTGGGTTTCCACGGAATAAATATAGAAGTTCGTTTTTGATAATCAAGATAATTTTGACCGCGATTTTTTAATGCTTGCTGCTCGCTAAATGGAATACCGGTGATGTAATACAAAAATAACCACATCAATACTGGATAAACCCATAAGCTCAATATTCCTGCCGCTAATCCAATGATTGGATAAGCAAACCAATGCAGCCATTCAAAAAAATAGTTAGGGTGTCGCGAATATCGCCACAGGCCTTGATCCAAGGTTTTGCCATGATTGTTGACGTTTTGCTTAAACCGATACAATTGTTGATCTGCAATCACTTCACCTATAAACGCAATCACCATGATCATGCCTGCGATAATCAAATAATCATTGCTATCTAAAGCCCATGTAAAGCTCGGAACATGCAGCAAACTCCACATTGGAATGCTAAATAAAATTGCTAATCCTGCTTGAAACATGAAAAAGGCGAAAAAACCAAGATGTTGATAATTTCCCATTGCGCTACGCATGTTGGCGTATCGACGATCTTCTTCATGCTCTGCGAGGTAACGGCGAAACAAGTGAAAACTCAATCTTAAGAACCAAATTGCGCTGAATATCCCAATAAATAACCTGACATTTAAAGGTGCGACATCAACAAATAATGCAGTAATGACAATATTCAGAGCAATGCAGAAGCTCCAAGCGACATCGACAATGCCTGCACGATGATTAAACGTCGCCCATAACCAACACAAAGTCATTACTACGACATCAAGTGCAAACAATTGCCACAACATCACTGCCTCCTTGATGTATCAGAAAATTATCTTTTATTAGTAAGCACTTGCTTCAAATAAAAGGTGTACGTTACTAATCACCCCTTCTTTAAAACCACCCTCGCAGTAGCAGAGATAAAAATCCCACATCCGAATAAAGTTTTCATCAAAACCTAACGCTAATATTTGCTCTTTGGCGTTTAAAAACCGTTCACGCCATTGATGGATCGTTTCAGCGTAACTCAAACCAATATCTTCAAGATGCTTTAAGCGTAACTGTTGTTCAGATGCAGCTTGAGTTAAGACGCTGATGCATGGAATAAAACTACCAGGGAAAATATAGCGTTTAATATAATCCACAGTGTTCAAAGCTTTTTTATAACGAGCATCTTCAATCGTGATGGCTTGAATTAAACCCAAACCATTTGGTTTTAATAAAGATCGGCATTTATTAAAGTACGTTGATAAATACTGCTCACCGACAGCTTCAATCATTTCAATTGAAACGAGTTTGTCGAATTTCCCTTCTAATAATCGATAATCTATCAGCTGAACATCGACACGATGACTGAGACCGGCATCTGCGATACGCTTGGTTGCTTCATCGTATTGCGCTTGCGAAATCGTAATCGTGGTTACTTTACAGCCATAATTCTGAGCAGCATAAATCGCAAATCCGCCCCAACCGCTGCCGATCTCCACCAAATGATCCATTGGTTTGAGTTGTAACTTTTGGCAAATCAGCTCTTTTTTATAATCTGATGCTTGTTCTAAAGTCATATCCTTATGCTGATAGACGGCACTTGAATACATCATTGAAGAATCAAGAAACAGTTTAAAAAAATCATTGCTCAGATCGTAATGCTCTGCAATGTTTTTTCGGCTACCTGATAATGAGTTTTTGCGCGTTTTGTACCAAGCTTTTAGAACAAGTTGGCTGGCTTGAGAAATCACGTTCTGATTGATTTTGTCGAGCACATGACGATTTCTCGCTAAAATCTGAATCAGCTCGACTAACTGTTCACTGCTCCAATAGCCACGAATATAGCCTTCAGCCGCGCCAAGCACACCATTTTTAAAAATAAGATCAATTAATGCTTTATTATGAATATGTATCGTCGCATCTAAATCTGAAATCTCACCTATCGTCCCATTCCACTCGCCACGAAAATGGATTTGACCATGACGAAGTTTGAGCAAACTCCGAAGAACCAAAGGCAGTGAATCCTGTTCACCGAAAATAAGCGTTTTCATTTTGATTTAAATCCTTATCTTTTTTAGGGTGCCGATAAAATGGAACTTTCTTTCTCCACAGATGAAAGGCTTGAATGTAAATTGAAGCTAACATCTTGAAAGGTTCAAAGATATGATGAATAGCATAGCGATTGAGTTGTGAAGGAACTGTGATGCTAGTTAAGGTAAAGCGCATAGTGGCATCAAAGATAAATTGCTCTGATTGATAAAGCTGCATATGAATCACATTTTGATCATCAGAAAAATTAAACCGCCATTTATAGTGAATATCCATCGGCATAAATGGAGAAACATGGAAGCTTTTTTCAAACTCAAATTCATAGCCGCTGTATTGACCATGTTCTTCTAATTTTTCACGACAATCATGCACATAGACTTTACGTTCATTCCACGGTGTGTTGGCGATTTCACTCAAGATAAAAATGGGTTGCTTTAGTGAATCAAGTACAAAATAAAACACGACCGAATTAAAACTAAATCCTAAAGTACGAGGCAAAGCTAAAACACGAATTTCTGATTGAGCAGATAAAATAGTATCGGCTTGCTGCAAAAGAATTTTTCTAATTTTTTCTCTAATTGAACCTACATATCCCTTTAGAAAATC
>DAOMAH010000081.1:0-6988 GCA_035426725.1 Acinetobacter sp. | reverse complement strand
TGTAATGGCATTAAATAAATATTCTTTCACCACATCGCCAAAACTTAAACCAATGATCACAATTGGAATGGAGGCAATAATCAAATTAATACTTAAGCGACGACCTTGTTCCTGACCTGTGAATGCACCAATTAATGCGCCCAACAACTTGCCCCAATATTCATAAATCACGGCAGCGATTGCGCCAATTTGTACAGCAACCGCAAACATATCGCGTTTTTCTAGCGTCCAAAAATCCAGTAATTGGCCTGCTAAAATTAAATGCCCCGTACTCGAAATAGGAAGGAATTCGGTAATACCCTCGACCAATCCCATGATCGCGGCTTTGAATAGTAATAGAAAATCCATAGTTGACCTTAATTAATTTGTTTTGCCTTGTTCTGGAATTTTTTTCCATGCGTCATCACGTAAATACACAGGTAATGCATGTTCAGCATCTACCCACTGTTTTTTCGACACACAAACTTGTGCGATAGCTGCGATATCTTGCGCCGTCGCCACAATATGTTTTAGCGACATTTCAGAAGGAGACGTAGAGTCTATTTGGTTAAGCTTAACTAATTCTGAACCTGAACCAACCACACTAAATTGAACATAGTCAGCAGCTTGTTGGTAGTTGAATAATTTTTCTTCATCAAGGGCTTGCATGATGCCGTGTTCATTTAAACTGAAATTTGCAATATACACTTCTTGCATTCGCGCATCTAACACAGCGCTAACCTGCGACAAACCTGTTAAACGATAGGCAGCTTGTGCCAAGGCTTGCAAACTTGATACAGGAATTACAGGTAAGTCATGTGACCATGCCAAGGCCTGTGCTACTGCTGCATTAATGCGAACGCCACTAAATGAACCTGGCCCACGACTAAAGGCAATGGCAGTTAAATCAGCAAGTTGAGTATTTGATTGATGCAACGCCTGTTCGATTAAAGGCAAAATGGTTTGAGTTTGCGCTTTCGGTCGTACATCTAATTGAAAAAAAAGTTCTTGGGTATCATCAATGAGGGAAACCGAACACTGCTCATTTGCAGTTTCCAATGCAAGCAACTTCATGCAAAAACCTTAGCACAGAAAGAAATAAAAACAGAAATATGATACTCCACTCTACCGCACTAGGCGAGCTGTTCTGTTATTTGATAAGGAATGGCTGAGCGTTGATTAAAAATTTTCAGTTATAACTAAATCCAATTATTCAAAATGAAACACTTTCAAATTTAAAAAATTTTTATAATGTTCTGCATAATGTAATGCACTCAATCGAAGTTGAGCGACACCCTGTTCATCAACTGTTTTCACTACTTTTCCCGGTGATCCCATCACCACCGAATTATCTGGAATAATTTTGCCTTCTGGAATAAGTGCATTCGCACCAATAATACAATTTTTGCCAATGACTGCATGATTCAGAATCACAGCATTCATACCAATCAAAGAATTCTCTCCAATGGTACAGCCATGTAGCATCGCCTTATGTCCAACCGTAACATAGTTGCCAATATTAAGTTCGATTCCTGCATCGGTATGCAACACCGCATTTTCCTGAACATTGGAAAAATTTCCAATTCGAATGACACAATTATCCGCACGTATCACCGCACCAAACCATATACTGACTTGCCGCCCTAACTCCACTTGCCCAATCACACTTGCTGATGGCGCGACCCATCCATCCCAAGGTTGCTGCAAGGCTTTTGGACTTTTCCCTTGATAGGTATACATCATAAAATCAGCTCGCTTTTGTTCAGATGCTTAAAACTTGGCAACACCAAAATGTGGTGGATTCACTAAGAATGGCCAGTTTTTTTTATGCCCTAATCCATATTGAAATAAAGAGATTAACATTTTTGCTGTCAGTCCCCAAACCACTTCACTTTCCACTTGCATACTCGGGAAATAAAGTGATTGACGTGCTAGACGTACTTCATAGGGTAATGGTGGTGCATCAATTAAAGCCTGTAAGGGTGCAAAGAAAATACGGTCAATTTCTGTGGGTTGTGCCATTAAATCTACTTGAGCTGGAATCAACCCCACGATGGGTTTCACAGATAATCCGCTTCGTGCACGCAGCACGGGTAAATCACCTAGTAATTTAACATCAAATGGATTTAATGCAGTTTCTTCCTGCGCTTCACGTAATGCCACCACAATATTACTGGTATCACTTGGATCGCGCTTCCCACCTGGGAAAGAAACCTCGCCTGCATGTTGCGATAAATGTAAGGAACGACGCGTTAATAGCACTTTCGGTTGCGGCTCTTGAGTAATCGCAATCAAAACCGCCGCATCTGCAGGTTGAGTACGTTTGGAAAAACGCAACCGTTGCTCTAACAGCTGAATTAACGATGCTTCATCCATAAAACGCCCCTTTTTTATTTCTTAACCTTAAGCATCATAGCTGAAATTTGAATGCATCGCATAAATGATCGTGATGCGAAGTCACCAAAATTCAGTTATGCTGAATCAACTCACTTTTTGATGATTACTATGAGCTTTTGCATTGCATGTGGACATCCGACAGAACAAAAAATTCCACTTGGCGATCATAAATCTCGTCTAGTTTGTGGCAATTGCGGCCACATTCATTATGAAAATCCTAAAGTTATTTGTGGTGCGCTTGCCCTTTGGGACGATAAAGTTTTGCTTTGTCGTCGAGCAATCGAACCTCGCTATGGCTTATGGACGCTTCCTGCGGGTTATATGGAATTATTTGAAACTATGGAACAAGGTGCTGCACGAGAAACGCGAGAAGAAGCCGAAGCGGAAATTAACCTTGAGCAATTATACTGTATGTACAACATTCCAAGAATTGGACAAATTTATGTCTTATTTAAAGCTCAATTAAAACAAGGATTATTTGGTGCAGGCGAAGAAAGCTTAGAATGTCGCTTATTTGCCGAAGATGAAATACCTTGGAATGAACTCGCTTTCCCAAGCGTAGAACATACGCTTAAACATTATTTTGCCGATCGCCAGAAGGGAGAGTTTCCCATTCATCTAGAGACTTTAGGTACACGGCTCGATCAAACAGGTTAAACTTAGAAATTAAAAAAGACCGCAATCGCGGTCTTTTTTAATGAATCACAATTATGATTTCACATGGATTGATTTACATGCTGGAAGTGTTTGATCCGCAACCTTAATCGTTACCGTACCCGAGAAACGCTTTGCCAGCTCTCGTTCCGCAGCTGTTGGTGCTACGTAGCTGTTTTTAACTTCAGTCGTTAAACCATCATATAATTTTACATACACATCATTATAATAAGCAAAAATATTCGACCAAGTTACTGAATTATTGTCGAAATCAGTTAAGTTAATTCCTGTAGGCTGACCTGATAATAAGTTCGCCACATTAATTTTTGCGCTCGTACCTGCACTTACGTTCAAACCGAACATCACGCCATCGAGGGTAGCAAATTTCGAATTAGCCAATATCATTCGCACTGTTAGTGACTTATCGTCGGTAGAGAATAATCCGCCACCTGTTGTTCCAATACGATATTGTGTTTGATTATTGCTATCCGTGATTGTACCGTCTGCATTTAGAGACTGAACCGTTCCACATACACCAGACATATCTGTTGTTGTCGAACCTTGTTTAATGTCCGTTCGAATATCACCATGCTCATCAATCACAATCCCTAAGTCAACGGGCGCTGAGCTATCACCCTGAAACTTAAAGTTTAAGGTAGCATATAGAGGGAAGTTATAATTCTGAGCAACTTTTACATTGTTGACTGTTTTAAAAATATCCCGTGGTAAGTAACTAGATGGATTCACTTTAACGATATCAATCGTACCTTTATATGCTTCACCTGCAATGTTTTGTTGCCATAAACCCAAATGACTCGCATCAACAGTTTCAGTTTCTTTAGTTTTAGCAATTTGTTTATAAAGGCCAGCAGTACCTGCAATAATGTTTCCGTTCAATAACTTACCCTGATTAATCAACAAATCATCAGCCTGCTGATTAGTCAAACTCAGACGTAGTGGTTGATTGCTATTTACCATCCGAGTGATAGGGTTAAACCAGTTTTTTTGCGCGTTAATTTGAACTTTTAAAGGCTTAACTTTAGTAGTTAGAATATATGGTGCAATGACCACATTATTTGTGATGGTTGCAGGACCGCGCCATTGCTGACCAGATCCAATAACATAGCCTTGACGGTCTGTCAGTAAATAAAAACTGCCCATCGAATGTAAAAGATTACTGCTCGACTTGACACAATCTGTGGTTAAAGCCTTGTTACAACCAAAGAAACCGTCGGGTCTAACATCAGTACCTGTAGGAGTCGTTCCATTATCAACAAGCTTGGTAATCGGCGCATCAGCTTGCCACACACCTGTATTTGATAAATTCAACAAATCCGTCACTAGATCAAATGCTTGATTATCAGATACTGGCGTAACATTTAACCATGGCGTTAATATTTCAGCATATTCACCGCTAATCAATTCATTCGTACCAATGTCCTTACTAATGCTCGACAGTAAAGCTTTTTTAGCAGCAGTCATTTCAGTGGGTTGAATATCTCCGATAAGGTTGGAATTTCTTTCCACACCAATACTTTGAAAGATTTTCACTAAAGCCATGGTCACACGTGTTGTATTGTCACTTGGATTTAAAGCCGTTGGCGTTGATCCTGTCATCGCGCTTGCGATATCTAATAAACGAATACGAGGTGGCGTACTTAATTTTATTTTTGAAATGTCATCTAATTTTACGGTACCTAAACTAATTTTTTTAGGACTATCTGCACCCTGAATGTAGAAAGTAACGTTATCGCCTAACTTACAAGCACCAGCGACCACGTTGCCTTCTAATTTGGTCGCAAAATGATTAACTATATCCGAACTACAATCAAAATTTAGACCTGCAATCGGATAGTCCACAACAAAGCGCAAACAATTATCATCACCGGCAACATCACAACTGGTATTGTTGGTCACGCCTTTAACACCAGTATTTGGATCTTCATTAATTTTGGCACTTTCGCCGCCACATCCATTCAATAAAATGGTCAATGTCGATAATGCTAATGGCAATAAAACCTTCTTATTCATATCCTTTATCCTATATAAGCTTATTTTAAAGCCGAAATCCTGATCTGTCCTTGATTGGAAAGTACCTGTTCTGGTAAATCAATCGCTGATGCGAGTGGGGTCATCATCAAATATCTTGCTTGTGATGGAATTTTAATAACCCCTTGAATGGAAGCATGTTGTAATAATGTTGCATTGACTGACTTACTTTTGAAGCCGCTGACACCTTCTAATCGGCATCCTTGATCATCTAAAAATACAACTAAAGGCCAATAATACGTTGGCTTTTCTTGGCTTGGAGCATAGGAATCAATTTGTGCATATTCGCCCACACCCTCTAATTTGATCAGTTCATATTCAAACTTTTCCTTTAAAGGTTTGGTCGGCCAAACACCTACTTCTTTTAAAGGAGATAGCGTTTTTATCGTTTTTTTATAATCTTTCATAAAACAACGATCATTTTCAAACGCAACATCCAAATCTTGTTCAGTTAAACGGATATATGTCGTTGATAATACAATTGGGGCATCAGTGTTTTGATTTCGGTTTAAGAATTTATCTAGCACTGAACGGCTCACCCCTTTTTTACGCTCGATCGTTTCCATACGCCCTGTACCATCTGGCATGCTATAAAAACGTTTCTTACCGTCTAAATTAAATTCTTGATCTTCTAAATATTCATTATTGACATACTCAACCCCATCAATTTTATTAAATGGCTGAGCTGAGTCCGTAGACGATATCGACTCATTAATGGCTTGATTTGGAATAGATTGAGGCTGTTTATTCGTTTCAACCTTAGAATCAGCTTTAGTTATAACTGGAAGCTTATTTTGAATTTGAGTTTTAGATGGCTCAATCACAGTTTGTTTCGAAGGCTGTATTCTCTCCCCCGCAGTAGAAATTGAACTATTTTGAACGACAGATACCTTCTGAGATGAAGACATGATTTGCTGCTCTGTTGCTAGTGAAACAGATGTCGTTTGCTTTTGTTCGACTGGAACCTTATCCACTTGATGTGGCACTGAATCAGCTTGAACACGCTTAACTGGGGGAGCTATTAATGATTTCTTTTCAGCCTTTTGAGGCACAATCATTGGACGTCCATCTGGACCAATGATTGTATAGAAACCATCTGCATGTACATACCCTCCACTTGCTAATCCAATACACAATACCAGTGAAGCAAATTTCGGGCGCTGAATCATTTTTTTATACATTACCATCTTGTTCTATAGTTGATACCAAGTAAGGTTACTTTGGTATTTGTTTTGATGTCTAAACCTGCATATGGGTTTAATAGAAGATTATTCACCCCAGTTTGGTTTGCCAAAGTACTGGTATTGGCCGGAATATCATCTCGGCTGCGTAAGAACGCAAGCGATAAATCTATATCAGTATCTTGATCAAAACGGTAACCCGCGCCTAAACCAAATAATTGTGCATTGTTGATCGGCACCATGGTATTTCGTTTATTATCGGGAATTGAACTGGTTCTTGGTTCATAACCAATACGAAGTTTTAAACGATCCGTTGCCGAATATTCGAAACCAATTCCCCAGTTCCAAGATGATTGGAAACCGAGTGGTAGCGCTAAAGAACGATCCGTCACTTTATTCGACAAAAGTTTAGCGACTTTTAATAGTGAGATTTGACGATCGAACTCAAACTTAAACTCATCCCATGCGGCAAAATCCGTCCAGCCAACATCAAAATTCATCTGTAGATCAGGGAATAAATTGTATTTAATACCCGCTTTAAAATGCTGTGGATATTTAAAATCCATGGCAACCAAACCAGATTCAATATTTGGCACATACCCAGGCAAACCGAGAATCGCAGCCAAAATTTGACCTGTTGCAGAAGAATTCAGACCAGCAACCAATTGTTGAGGCGCGACCGCATTATTAATTAAATACTTTCCGCGCAAACGCATTTTTGCTTCACT
>DAOMAH010000080.1:0-7033 GCA_035426725.1 Acinetobacter sp. | reverse complement strand
TGGGAAGTCGGATTGAATATCGCTTATTGATGGCAGGGCAGCCAGATCAAGTAAAAAGCTTTCAAAACATATTTAAACAACAAACTAAACCGCTTTCCGATTCAGAACAGCAAAACTCTTCATCAGCTGAAAATGGCGAAGCAACTTCTTTGAGGTTGCGCGATGCCAGTGAATCAAATACACGCTTGATGAAACCAATTGAAAATTTAGATACCTTTTTACAGCTTGCTAATTTACTCACGATTTTATTGTGTGGTATTGCGATTGCTCTAACCAGTCAACGTTATGTACAGCAGAATCAAGATCATATCGCGTTGATGCGCTGTTTGGGGGCAAGTAAAAGACAGATTTTACAGGCGTATTTGACCTTACTTGCGATTGTCAGTGCAGTATCGATTGTACTTGGTAGCATGATTGGCATTGGATTGGGTTATGGTTTATTGCAATTGATGTTGCAACTGATTCCACAATTACAACTGAATTTTGCCATTGCGGATTTACTTATGGCATTGCCCATTGCGATTTTTACCAGTGTGATGGTGTTGATTGGGTTTATCCTGCCAAGTATTTGGGAGTTGTTAAATACCCCACCAATTCGAGTGATACGCCAACAAGAGCGTTCGCGTAAATCGTATATCGCCATGTTTGCCGTTGGTATTACCAGTTTGGTAATTTTTAGTTTGGTTTTGAGCGAAAATTTAAGCTTGAGTTTATTGGTGCTCAGCGCAATTTTACTCCTTTGTGCTGTGATGTTTGCGCTGACTTGGTTATTACTCAAAACCATCAAAAGGCTCAAACATCCATTGTCGGCTTATGTACGAATTCCACATCAGACAGCATTACAAATTACAGCGCTGGCATTGGGTTTGAGTTTAATTACGGTGCTGAGCGTTTTAAGAACAGACTTGTTAGAACGTTGGCAACAGCAACTTCCAGAAGGGACACCGAATCAATTTGTCTATGGTTTACCACCGTTTGATATGCCGCAGTTTAAACAGCAACTTGAGCAAAATGGCTGGCAGTCTACGCCACTTTATCCCAATATTCGTGGGCGTTTGATTGCTAAAAATGGACAAGTATTTGCGCCTGAATTGATCAAGCAAAACAACTCATTGCGCCGTGAGCTTAATCTGACTCAAGCGAGTCAATATCCACAGGACAATGTGATAACTCAAGGCAATCCGATGTTTAGCCGCACGGGACAAGTTTCTGTAGAAGCCAAATTAGCGAATGAGTTAGGAATTCAAATCGGCGATCGACTCAGTTTTAGTCTGCCTGAAGGCACGTTGGATGCGAAGGTTGTTAACTTACGTTCCGTGGAGTGGGAAAGTTTTAGTCCTAATTTCTTCTTTATCTTTTCACCTAAGACCATGGATGAAAATGCAGGCAGCTATTTAGGTAGTTTTTACGTACCGCCAACCGATCAAGCCAAAATGGTGCACCTGATTCAGCAGTTTTCAAATACGGTTTTGATTGATGTTGGGCGAGTTTTGAACGAAGTTAAACGTCTGATGAATGTGTTGGTACAAATCGTGACGGTACTTGCAGCTTTGGTGGGTTTGTCAGGCGTGTTAGTGCTTTTGGCTTGCTTAAATGTGTTGATGGATGAACGTCGCAGAGAAGTCGCATTATTGCGTTCTTTTGGTATTGCCAAACAAAAACTCAAACAGATGCTGAGTATGGAAATTGGTTTTATTGGATTATTGGCGGGTATCGTTGCTTGTCTTTTTGCTGAAGTAATCAGCGCTGTTGCCAGTTATAAAATGCAAATGACCGTTCAATGGCATCCTGAAATTTGGTTAATACTACCGCTAGGGATGATGTTGATTTGTCTATTCATTGGTCGTTATCGTTTGAGCTATTTATGCGATATACCACCTCTGCAAAGCTTACGAGAAATGAATCAATCTTAAAAACTGAATTGATTTTGACGCAGGATTTCATGCCACAACGGATTGAGTCCTGCGCTTAATTTTGTGCAATAAAAATAGAAACTGAATAATAAAATCGTCGCAAAAACTAAAGCTAAGGCTTGGATGATTTTTTTAGAGGAATGTTTTTGGCTGACATACCATGCACTTGCCAACAATACCCCCATAATCATTCCGCCAATATGAGCTGCGTTATTGATGCCTGAAATAGTAAAACCAAATACGAGGTTAATTGCCATAATCATCAATAACGATTTCTTATCTAGCAAAAAACGTTGTTGTGGTAAAGCGGGGAATAGTGAAATGACAGTGAGTGCCGCACCCAAGCCCATCACTGCACCCGATGCACCTGCGCTTATATGCGGTAAGTGGGAAGGGTCGAAGTTTTGCAAAAGTGCATAACCATCACGAATGCTGATATAACTTGAAAGAACGCTGCCATCAACCCTGCAAGAAAGTACATTCCAATGTAATAAATACGACCGAATAACTGCTCTGCCACACCACCAAAAATGTATAATGCCCACATATTCAGCATTAAATGAATCATGCCGAAATGGAAAAACATACTGCTGAATAGTCGTTCAGGCTGTCCAGAAAAGGTCAAAGGGGTAAAATCTGCGCCCCAAGCAATTGCATCAATAGAGGAAGGGTCGGTAATATTCACACCTGAAATAATTTGCCAAGCAAACAATCCGACATTGATACCGATTAGCAACGCAGTAAACCACCAAGCGTGGATTTGCAATTTTTCAATACGATGTGGTGGCGTTAATTCAGTCATATTTTAAGTCGTGATTGATTCTTGTACTGAAAAATAGCTTAGCATGAATAAAGGCACTGCTGATATGTTGCAGGCCTATCTACAATGGAGTGATGTACTTAAATGAAAGTTTTTTTAGCACGTGCAGTCATGTTAGTGATTGGTGTGATTTTACTCATTCAATTGTGGATTTTTGCCAGTTTGGCTTGGTGGCGTACGCAGCCAGTTGAAACGACCATGTTTATGCGTTTGGACTATTGGACAGATTTAAAACCAATTCAACAAGATTGGCGCGATTATGATCAAATTAGCAATAATTTTAAGCATGCGATTTTAGCGGCGGAAGATGCAAAATTTATCCATCATCATGGATTTGATATCGCAGGCATTCAAGATGCCTTAGAACGTAACAGCGAAAAAGGCAAAATTGTAGCGGGTGGATCAACCATCTCTCAACAACTGGCGAAGAACTTATTTTTATATAATCAGCGTTCATTCATTCGCAAAGGACAAGAAGTTATCGCAACGTGGATGATGGAGCGGATGTGGTCGAAGCAGCGAATTTTAGAAGTGTATATGAACTCGGTCGAATTCGGGCAAAACATTTATGGTGTAGAAGCCGCATCGCAATTTTATTATGGTAAAAGTTCCAAAAGTTTAAGTCGTGAGCAGGCGGCATTTTTAGCTGCGTTATTGCCAAATCCTAAATATTATCAAGACCATCGCAATGATCGTAAGTTGCAATATCGCAAACGAGCCATTTTAAAATATATGAATGGCACACAAATTCCACAATCATCAAATTAATTTTTAAAAAGCCCAAATTTTTTGGGCTTTTTTATCAAATTGACATAATTTTGCAGCATACTTAAATCATCACTTGATCAAAGACAACGCGATAAGGTCCAGTATGAATACCGCAGTGACGACTACAACGCCAATAGAATACAGTTACAACGATCGTTATATCAATCGTGAATTGTCGATTCTCGATTTCCATTTACGTGTGCTTGAACAGGCAGTCGACCCACTTCATCCGTTATTGGAACGCATGAATTTTTTACTGATTTTTTCACGGAACCTAGATGAATTTTTTGAAATTCGCGTGGCAGGGGTGATGGAACAACTGACCTTAGGCAATGAAAGTCGAACGCCAGATGGTCTAACTCCAAGACAAGTGATGGAAGAAATTTCAAAAACTGCTCATGCGGCAATTGAACGCCAATATCGAATTTTGAATGAAGAAATTTTGCCGAAGCTACGTGAAGCAGATATTTGCTTTTTACGCCGTGGTGAGTTATCTCCTGCGCAGTCAGCATGGATTAAAAAATATTTTCTGGAACAAGTTGCTCCAGTTTTAACGCCAATTAGCCTTGATCCTGCGCATCCATTCCCACGCTTAGTGAATAAAAGTCTGAATTTTATTGTCACTTTAGAGGGTAAGGACGCGTTTGGTCGTCAAATTGATTTGGCGGTTGTACCTGCGCCACGTTCTTTACCACGAGTGGTGCGTTTACCTGATGAACTTACGGATGGCAAAGAACACCATGTCATGCTCTCTGCCATTATTCATGAGCATATTTCAGATTTGTTCCCAGGCATGACGGCAACAGGTTGTTATCAATTCCGAGTCACGCGTAATGCCGATTTAGCCTTAAACGAAGATGTTGAAGATTTAGCGAAAGCACTGAAAGGTGAACTTAGCTCACGACGTTTCGGACGCGCTGCACGTTTGGAAGTGACGCATAATTGTCCAAAACATATTTATGAATATTTGCTGAATGAATTTGATTTAAATGAAGAACAGCTTTATCGAGTCGATGGGCCAGTCAATTTAGCGCGATTATTGTCTAATTTTAAGCGTCCGCATTTGCGTTATGACTCACATACGCCTGTCATTCCAAAAGTGTTTAAGAAGTCTGAAAGTATTTTTGCTGCGATGCAAAGACAAGATATTTTATTGCACCATCCGTTTGAATCATTTGCACCTGTTATTCAGTTATTACGTGAAGCAGCACGCGACCCGCAAGTTTTAGCGATCAAACAAACGTTGTATCGCAGTGGGGCAGATTCAGAAATTGTGCAAGTTTTGGCTGAAGCAGCACGTAATGGTAAAGAGGTGACAGCAGTCATCGAACTACGTGCGCGTTTTGACGAAGAATCTAACATCGAAGTGGCAAACGTATTGCAAGAAGCGGGTGCGGTGGTGGTGTATGGTATCGTCGGCTATAAAACCCATGCTAAAATGATTCTAGTGGTGCGCCGTGAAAATAATAAACTGGTGCGTTATGTACATTTGGGTACAGGTAACTATCACGCGACCAATGCACGTATTTATACCGATTATGGTTTAATGACCACCGATAAAGATATTTGTGAAGATGTACATCGTATTTTCCAAGAACTTACTGGTATGGGCAAAATGGCGAAGCCGAAAAAGCTGCTTCATGCGCCATTTACCTTACATGCGCAATTGATTAATTATATTGATGAAGAAATTGCCAATGCCAAAGCAGGAAAATCGGCACAAATTATCGTTAAAGTGAATGCGCTAACTGAAGTTCAACTCATTAATAAGTTGTACGAGGCATCTCAAGCAGGCGTGCAAATTGACTTGATTATTCGTTCAATTTGTTGTTTACGTCCAGGTTTGCCAAATCTTTCGGAAAATATTCGTGTGCGTTCAATTGTGGGGCGTTTCTTAGAACATACTCGCGTTTATTATTTTAGCAATAATGGCAATCCACGTATTTATTGTTCAAGTGCAGACTGGATGGATCGCAACCTGTTTAATCGTGTAGAAGCCTGTTTCCCGATAGAAGATCCAGCATCGAAAAAGCGTATTTATCAACAAGGCTTAGTGAATTATTTGAACGATAACCAACAAGCGTGGTTGTTAAATGGCGATGGTGTGTGGCAGCGTGCGCAAGTTGCAGAAGGCGAACAGCCTTATAATGCACAGCAAGCGTTGTTAGATGCAATTAAATAATGGATAGTGTCGTTCCAGCATACCATTTGGTGTGCTGGAACATTCTGCAATTAAACAGGCAAGCAGGCCTTTAAACAAGTTCTTCCAGCCTCGGATTGAACCGTAAGATGCCCACCCAGCCGTTCCAGACGTGTTTGCATACTTCTTAGTCCAACACTCATTCCTGCATTCTGAACCGCTTCTACATCAAAGCCAATACCATTATCTTCAATGTCCAGTACCAGTTGCCCCTTGGAGAAAAACAGGGCGCACTTTACCGAGGTTGCCTGACTATGTTTCAGGATATTGGTCAGGGCTTCTTCTGCGACCCGAAGCAATGTTAAACACACCAGCGGGGTTGGCTGTTTTTGCCATGATTCTGGAAAAGACCATTTTGTTGTGATGTCCAGCTCATCAAACAGTTGGGTGAAACGATAGCGTAAAGGTGCTCCCCATAAAATGGGTGTGTCAGGCACTTTGGCACCTGTACTTGAACCACTGTCAATCACCTGCCGCAAGTCGTCCCTTAATATTTTGAGCATGGATAAAAACTGCTGATTGCTTAGATTGATCTGGCTTTGGTCTACTGTGACCATTGAACGGACGAGGGAACCTCCCAAACCGTCATGTAAATCATGGGCAAGTTGTAAACGTTCCTGTAGTTTTGCGTTGTCCAGTTCAAGTTGATGCTGGGTATTGAGAGAAAGTGTTAGTACATTTTTGGCTTCAAGAATGTTTTGTTTGAGGGTCTGGTTAAAGTTTTCAATTGCTCTTAAATTTTTGGCTAAACGTAACGCTAAAATGATTGCAATTGATAAGCTTGATAAGAGTGCTGTATAAGGCATCCATAAAAAGCTATTATTGGATTGCATGATCTGGAATGTATCATGAATACACACAATGATAAAAAACAAAAATATCACTGCCAGTAAATAAGCTTCCAATAATTTGGAACGATAGGCAATCCATTGATAACTGATAAAATTTATTAATAAAACCAAGAGGCCAAGGAGAAAATTTGCAGAGATAAAATCGTATAGCGCTGTATCAGGTAAAAGCATTGCCATGCTGATTACAATTAACAGCATATACAATAATGCTTTTTCTAAACGTGGGAATTTGCGTTGTGCCAAACGCCATGCGTAAAAACAGGAAAATAAGCTAAAAGCAAAAAAACACACGATACTGATACGAGCGATTTGTAATGTGGTTAAACCGAAAGGTGCTTCTAGCATAATGATATTAAACATCACCATGCTCCACATGAGCGTTGCCAAGGTAAACCAGCCAAAAATCTGATCTTTACGATGAAAAATCCATACCAGGAAAGCAATTACACCTAAAGTGAGTGACGTGATTAAATTTAAAAAC
>DAOMAH010000079.1:0-7042 GCA_035426725.1 Acinetobacter sp. | reverse complement strand
AGATTTCTTTGCTGACCAACGTTTATTACAAGTGATTGATCTTGCCCTTGCTAATAACCGTGACTTACGTACGGCTGCATTGAATATTCAAAAAGCACAGCAGCAATATCAAATTTCGGAAAACAATCAATTACCAACCATTGGTGCAAGCGGCAGTGCGGTACGTCAAGTTTCGCCAAGCCGTGACCCAAACAATCCTTATTCCACTTACCAAGTGGGCTTAGGTCTAACTGCTTATGAGTTGGATTTTTGGGGCCGTGTTCGTAGTTTAAAAGATGCTGCATTGGACAGTTATTTAGCCACGCAAAGCTCACGTGATGCGACGCAAATTAGTTTGATTGGTCAAGTGACCCAAGCATGGTTGAACTACTCTTATGCAAGTGCGCAGTTAAAACTGGCGAATCAAACCCTTAAAACTCAACAAGATGCGTTTAATCTAAACAAAAAACGTTTCGATGTTGGCATTGACAGTGAAATTCCAGTGCGTCAGGCGCAAATTACCGTTGAAACAGCGCGTAATGATGTTGCCAACTATAAAACGCAACTGGCACAAGCACAGAACTTGTTGAATTTATTGGTCGGTCAAGCTGTTCCGCAAAACCTATTACCGCAACAGCAAATTAGCCGTATTACGCAGCAGAACGTGTTAAGTGCAGGTTTGCCAAGCGATTTGCTGAATAATCGCCCAGATGTAAAAGCAGCTGAATATCAGTTGAGTGCAGCAGGCGCCAATATTGGTGCAGCCAAAGCGCAATTGTTCCCAACCATTAGCCTGACTGGTACAGCGGGCTATGCTTCGACAGATTTGAGTGATTTGTTTAAATCTGGCAATGCACTGTGGTCGATTGGCCCAAGCCTGAACGTGCCAATTTTTGATTGGGGAACTCGCAAAGCGAACGTGAAAATTTCTGAAACTGATCAGAATATTGCACTTGCCAATTACGAAAAGTCAGTTCAATCGGCGTTTCGTGAAGTCAATGATGCTTTAGCAACCCGTGCCAATATTGGGGATCGTTTAACGGCGCAACGTCGCTTAGTTGATGCTACTAACACCACCTATAAACTGTCTAATGCCCGCTTCCGTGCAGGTATTGATAGTTACTTAACAGTGTTAGATGCACAGCGTTCTGCCTATTCATCGGAACAAGGTCTGTTATTGTTACAACAAGCAGATTTGAATAATCAAGTGGAACTGTATAAAACACTGGGCGGCGGTTTAAAAGCCTCAAGCGGTGAAACGGTCACGCAACAACCTTCAAGTGCTGAAAAGCATTACGCTCAATAAGGTATGTAGATGCCATGTAATTTTAAAAGCATGGTCATCAATTTAAATAGAACAAAAAAATAGGAATCTTTGGATTCCTATTTTTTATTAAAAGATGATTATTTCACCTTGGCTCTACGACTCATTTTATACAATAAACTTGGCGACAAACGAGAAACCAATACGCCGAGCTGTTCCTTCTTGCCACCCACCACAATATATTCTTCCCCTGCCATCAGTGACGTGACCACACGTTGCGCAAACACATCCGCATCTAATCCATTTTCAATCGAGTCATCTTGATGCCCTTGAGGTTTGCCCTCACCATTCAGTGCATTAAAAGACACGTTGGTTTTTACAAAGCCGGGAAAAATCACAGATACGGCTAAGCCTTGTTTCGCGACTTCCGCACGCAGACTATTTGCCCACATGTGAATAGCGGCTTTGGCAGCCGAATAAGTGGCACGATATTGTGTTCCCAATAAACCCGCTACACTAGAAACAAATACGATTCGACCTGATTTTTGTTTTAACAACGTCGGCAAAATGGTTTTGGTTAAAAACACCTGTGAGAAATAATCCACTTCCATGATGGTACGTTCAGCCTGCATAGTCGTATCTTGAATTAAGGCACGCTGACTCAAACCTGCATTATTAATGAGCCAATCAATACGCCCTTTACACGCCAAAACCTTTTCATGTGCATCACGAATCTGAGCTTCATTGGTAATATCTGCCGCAATGGAAAGATGCTGTTCAGGCTTCAACAGACCTATACGCACGGCTTCCAATTCATCATAACGGCGAGAGGTCAACACCACTTGCGCACCTTGCAAGGCACACTCACGTGCTAATGCTTTACCCAAACCTGATGATGCACCTGTAATCCAAACGACTTTATTTTCAAGACTTTTAAGTTTTGTCATGTCGACTCTGCCCTATGCTTGGTGACGCATAAACTTTAAGAAATATTCCACATAATCTGCAGCGGTTGTCGCATCAAGCTGTGTACCTATTTTTTCTAAACGCTTATAGCCCAAATGCGTCATCATATTAATCACGCCATTCAAGGTTTTATCGACCACAAAATTGAATTTAAGCGTTTTTTTCGGTTCACGCATCAGGTGCGTCACCCCAAGATCAATTACTTCAACTAGCAATTTCATCACTGGAGAAATTTCACTGCTATCTCCCGCCATCAACTTTTTGCTAGAGCTTTGTATCTGTTGAGTCAATTGCTGCGAAATTGGATAAGTCATATAAAATTTTTCATCTTCAACTTGAATGGTGTTAAAAACATATTCAACTAAAGGGAGTAAACGTTCATTGCTAAAAAATGAAACCGACCACGGCATATACTTTCTAACCGCTTCTAAAATTTGTTGAACGACTTTTTCCGAATCGCCTGTATGTTGGGCATGTCGCTTATCCTGCAATATCACCATGAACACTTGCTCAATAATTTCACACGATATTTCAGATAGGACTTCACCTAAAGCACTCGCCTGACTGACTTTACTGCCTTGCAATAACTGGGTACGAATATGAGCAAATCGTGCGTATAGATCCGCATGAATATTTAAAAAAATGGCGGTCTTCATTTTAATTACCTTTGTTCTTTATTTGGTCTAATAATCGATTATGAAACAAATGCTTATTTTTCCCTATATCGTAATATTCAGGAATCTTTCCTGCCGAATTTAGCACATTCTGAACGGTCTAGGCACAGTTAGACATTAAAAATGCATCATTCTATGTAAATATTGAATTGTGATTAACGCATTTATGGGCGAAACACAGTTGATGAGATCAATTTTTTTGATGTTTTTTTTGCTACAATAAAGCCAATTTTTTATTCAATTTTGATCTTCTCTATTATGACTGACGCTCAATCTGCCCAAAATATCGCAACCACTTATGATCCAACCGAGATCGAAAAGAAATGGTATCAAATTTGGGAGCAACAAGGTTACTTCAAACCCTCAGGTCAAGGTGAGTCGTTTTGTATCATGATTCCACCGCCGAACGTGACGGGCAGCTTGCACATGGGGCATGGATTTAACAATGCCATTATGGATGCACTGACACGTTATAACCGTATGATGGGTAAAAACACCTTATGGCAACCCGGAACTGACCATGCGGGCATTGCAACGCAGATGGTGGTAGAGCGTCAATTGGGTGCGCAAGGTGTTAGCCGTCATGACTTAGGTCGTGACAAGTTCATCGACAAAGTTTGGGAATGGAAAGAACAATCAGGCGGTACAATCACCCGTCAAATCCGTCGTTTAGGTTCATCGGTAGACTGGTCACGTGAACGCTTCACCATGGATGAAGGTTTGTCTAATGCGGTGAAAGAAGTCTTTGTAAAACTACACGAAGATGGTTTGATTTATCGTGGTAAACGCCTAGTGAACTGGGATCCTAAGCTACAAACGGCACTTTCTGATCTCGAAGTAGAGTCTGATAAAGAAGAAGCAGGTTCACTGTGGCACTTCAAATATTTCTTTGAAGATAAAAACCTACGTACCCATGATGGTAAAGACCACATCGTTGTAGCTACAACTCGTCCTGAAACATTGCTCGGTGATACGGCGGTTGCGGTTGCATTGGATGATGAACGCTATGCACACCTTGTCGGTCAAAATATTATCCTGCCGATTACAGGTCGTGCTGTTCCAATCGTCAAAGATGAATATGTCGATAAAGAATTCGGTACAGGCTGTGTAAAAATCACCCCTGCGCATGACTTTAACGACTATGAAGTCGGTAAGCGTTGTGAATTGCCAATCATCAATATCTTCAACAAAAATGCAGAAGTATTGGCTGAGTTTGAATACATTGCCAAAGCAGGCGAGCAAATCTCGAAAACCATTGCTGCCCCTGCGGACTATATTGGCTTAGAGCGTTTTGCTGCCCGTAAAAAATTAGTTGCTCAAGCCGAAGCTGAAGGTTGGTTAGATCAAATTCAACCATACACGTTAAAACCACCTCGCGGTGACCGTTCAGGTGTAATTGTTGAGCCATTATTGACAGATCAATGGTATGTAAAAATTGCACCATTGGCGCAACCTGCAATTGAAGCGGTTCAAGATGGTCGTATCAAGTTTGTTCCTGAGCAGTACAGCAACATGTACATGGCGTGGATGAACAACATTCAAGACTGGTGTATTTCACGTCAACTGTGGTGGGGTCATCGCATCCCTGCTTGGTACGATGCAAACGGCAATATCTATGTCGGTCGCAACGAAGCAGAAGTTCGTGAGAAAAATAACATCGCTGCTGATGTTGTATTAAACCAAGATGAAGATGTACTGGATACATGGTTTTCATCTGCGCTATGGACATTCTCAACTTTAGATTGGACTGGCGACGCACAGAAAGATGCAGCCAATCATTTCCTTAAAACTTTCCACCCGACAGATGTGTTGGTGACTGGTTTTGACATTATTTTCTTCTGGGTTGCTCGGATGATCATGATGACCATGCACTTCATGAAGAATGAAGATGGTTCATCTCAAGTGCCATTCAAAACCGTTTACGTTCACGGCTTAGTGCGTGATGGTGAAGGTCAGAAAATGTCGAAGTCTAAGGGCAACGTGCTTGATCCACTGGATTTGATTGATGGTATTGATCTTGAAAGCCTTGTTGCAAAACGTACCACTGGATTGATGAATCCAAAAGATGCAGCCAAGATTGAAAAATCAACCCGTAAAGAATTCCCGGACGGCATTCAAGCGTATGGTACAGATGCCGTTCGCTTTACTTTCTGCGCACTTGCCAATACAGGTCGTGATATTAAGTTCGATATGAAACGTGTTGAAGGCTACCGTAACTTTGCCAACAAAATTTGGAATGCCACTCGTTTCGTACTGATGAATGTTGAAGGTCAAACGGTTGCTCAAGAAGCGCGTCCTGAGCTGTGGGAACTTCCAGAAAAATGGATCATAAGCCGTTTACAAAAAGCGGAAGCTGCAGTTCATCAAGCATTCGCGACTTATCGTTTAGACCTTGCTGCACAAGCGATCTATGACTTTATTTGGAATGAATACTGCGACTGGTATGTTGAACTCACCAAGCCAGTTCTAAATGATGAAACTGTGGCAGAAGAACGTAAAGCTGAAGTTCGCCGTGTTTTGCTTGCGGTGATGGAATCTTCTCTACGTTTGGCACATCCATTGATGCCGTATTTGACTGAAGAAATTTGGCAAACGCTTGCGCCGATGTTAGGCAAAAGTGGGGCGACCATTATGACTGCGCAATACCCTGTTCCTGAGCAAGCGAAGATCAATGATCAAGCTGAAACCGATATGCAGTGGTTACAAGGTTTGATTGGTGCAGTGCGTAATATTCGTGGTGAAATGGGCTTAGGTAATGCGCGCTTGTTGCCTGTGTTACTGCAAAACACGACTGACGCTGAAAAAGCACAAATCACGCGTATTGAAGCGTTGTTCAAAGCATTGGCTAAAGTTGAAAGCATTACCTTCTTAGCTGATGCAGAGCAACCACCATTGTCTTCTTCATCTGTGGTGGGTCACGTATCTGTATTTGTTCCTATGAAAGGTTTGATTGACCCTAAAGCGGAATTAGGTCGCCTACAAAAAGACTTAGATAAAGTGCAGAAGCAGCATGATCAAATTGCCAATAAACTTTCGAATGAAGGTTTCGTAGCGAAAGCACCAGCGGCTGTAGTTGAAGGTGAAAAAGTGAAATTGGCTGAGTTTGCTGATCAGTTAGTGAAGATTAAAGCGAATATGGAGCAAATTGCTGCTCTGTAAAGTATTGTAATCTTAAAATTAATATGTAATATAAAGGGCTGATTATTCCGCCCTTTATTAATTTATGACAACAGAAAATGAAAGTTGGCGTGTAAGCTCTGTAAAATATATAGAAAATAACTATCACCACCTATATAAAAATTTTGAAGCAATAATTCTTTTTATGCTCAGCGCTTATTGTCTAGCTGATTTTACAACCCTAAAAATTGATATAACTTTATTTTTCAACTCAATACATAATAATAAGATCGACAGTTGGTTAGTTTTCAAAAAAATTGTTTCTTCTTATCCATTATATTTAATTTTATTATTGCTTAGTGTCTCAATTTTTATCACACGTAAAGTAAGTAATGAGACCAAAACAATCGAAGATGAAAATAAAACTTTAAAATCTAATCTCCAATATAAAGAAATTGAACTTAGTGAAACTAAAAGCCAACTAAACGAAGCTGAAGAAGCTATAGATAGCTTAAAAGATAATAATCTAGAGACATCTTTTGAAATAGGAAGCAAATTTATCGCTTATTTATTTCAAAAATGGGGCTTATCTTCAAGAGAACGTATAAATTTATATTTAGAAGTGGATGGTCACTTCGTTTTAAGTGCTAGATACGCCTTAGATGCTAAATTTACAGAGATTCACAGAAAACAATTTCCAATTGATCAAGGCATTATTGGAGATTGTTGGCGTTTAAAAAGAAGATTTATCAAAAATTATCCTCAAAATAATCAACAATACATTCGCGAATGCACTAAAAATAATTTCACAGAAAAAGAAGTAAAATCATTTACAATGAAAAGCAAGAGTATTATTGGTTTTCCTGTTTATAGAGATGAATTTGAAGTATGTGGTGTATTAATCATTGAATCTACTCAGCTTAATTGGAATTTTGACGAAGATTGCAAATTAACCGATGAATATAGAACGCTTTTTAGACAATTTCTTAAGTATCAACTAAAAAGTAAACATGTATTCATTACCAAAACCCTTTGAAATCTG
>DAOMAH010000078.1:0-7053 GCA_035426725.1 Acinetobacter sp. | reverse complement strand
CGAGATTAAAGTTATCAAGCACTTGGAAAATTCATCAAGTGTTTGTATGATTCAAATTGAAGTGAATAGCTTAAAATAAATACTGTAAACATTTAATGTTCACAGGGGCCAGAAATATAGGCTAAGCTTAAACAACAAACTATTGTTATCTCTGGAGGATATCCATGAAATTGAGTCGTATCGCACTTGCTATGCTTGTTGCCGCTCCTTTTGCTGCTGCTAACGCTGGCGTAACCATTACTCCGTTAATGGTTGGTTACACATTCCAAGACACTCAACACAACAACGGTGTTGATCATTTAACAACTGGTCCTGAAATTCAGGATGATTTGTTTGTTGGTGCTGCTATAGGTGTGGAATTGACGCCTTGGTTAGGTTTTGAAACTGAATACAACCAAGTAAAAGGTGATGTAGACGGTACTCTTGCAGGCGCAGAATACAAGCAACAGCAAATCAATGGTAACTTCTATGTTACTTCTGATTTAATCACTAAAAACTATGATAGCAAAATCAAGCCTTATGTGCTTGTAGGTGCTGGTCACTACAAATATTCGGGCGAAGGTTCTATCTCTGGTCTTGTTAACGATGATGAAGGTACTCTGGCTAATGCAGGTTTTGGTGCTTTCTGGCGCTTAAATGACGCTTTATCACTTCGTACAGAAGCTCGTGGTACTTATAATATCGATGAAGACTTCTGGAACTACACAGCGCTTGCTGGTTTAAACGTAGTTCTTGGCGGACACTTAAAACCTGCTGCTCCAGTAGTAGAAGTTGCTCCAGTTGAACCAACTCCTCCGGTAGTTCAACAGCCACAGCCACAACCACAAGAGTTGACTGAAGACCTTAATATGGAACTTCGCGTATTCTTTGATACGAACAAGTCAAACATCAAACCACAGTACAAGTCTGAAATTGCTAAAGTTGCAGAAAAATTAGCTGAATACCCGAATGCGACTGCTCGTATTGAAGGTCATACGGATAGTACTGGCCCACGTAAGTTAAACGAACGTTTATCTTTAGCGCGTGCTAACTCTGTTAAATCATCACTTGTAAATGAATACAACGTGAATGCAACTCGTTTGACTACTCAAGGTTTTGCTTGGGATCAACCGATTGCTGACAACAAAACTAAAGAAGGTCGTGCTATGAACCGTCGCGTATTCGCTGCGATTACTGGTAGCCGTACAGTTACTGTACAACCTGGTCAACAAGCTCAATAATTGAGTTTTGATGATTGAAAAAAGCGACTCAATTGAGTCGCTTTTTTTATTGAAGCCAATTGGTTTTATTCAAAACTTGTTTGGCATCCTTACGTGATTTGCGGTGTTGAGCTTGTGCTTTTTCACTTTCATGTATCCCGCCTTTTTGAAGTAAAGGTGAAAGAGCTACAGGATTGCGAATTTTAATTTTCGGCATGGGTTTAAGTTTCATTTTCAACCTACTCATGTATTTGTTAATTTTTTTAGCAGAATCAAACGGGAATATATTGTTGCGAAGTCTGCTCATGACTCTTTTGTTCACTAATTGGAGAAGTAAGTGAACAAATCTTACGGTATGGTTTTTGAATTTTTAACATTTTGATCACCTCCTTTTTTATAAAAAATACGATTAAAAAGTGGATGGAAATTGTACGAATATTTAGACTTTGGTCAAGAAAATTTTAAAAATTTAGTAATTTATTAGAAAATTAATGATATATTCAATCCAATTAATTTCTTATAGAAATCAATATTGCATCACTATTTAGTATCACTGAGTTATACATTATTTCACTGAACGCTAGCATATAACACTTTAAAGCCTTGTTGATCCGCTTTAACTATACATTGTCCAAAGTTTTGTTCGATTAGAATTGAGTAGTTCAAAAAACGATTGGCCACGATCCATAGTTGACCCGAGCGGCCTAGATGCGCTTTAGCTTGTTTGCAGAGTTCTTCACTAGCATCGTAATTGGTATGGATCCCTTGATGGAAAGGGGGGTTGCTTACAATGGCATCTAAATTTTTCGGAGCATGGCTAATACCCGTGACCGCTTGAAGATGTAAGTGATCAAGATTTAAATTATTTTTTTGAAAAGTAAATTCAGTTGATCGCAAAGCGAATGCATCAACATCAAGCGCAAAAATCTGTCGAGTGGGATTTAACTTGGCTAAAAAACTACTAATCACACCCGCACCACAGCCAAAGTCAGCAACGCTAATAGCTTTTTTAATTTGTTTCAATTGGGGGAGGAGTACTGCTGTGCCAATATCTAAATGATCTTGACTGAAGACTCCTGGCAAAGCACAAATTTCTAATGTTTCAGACTCTACTTGAACAGTATACGTTTTTAACCACGCTTCCAGTGGTTTTAGTGTTTCAGTCTTTTCAATTTTCATTTGCCATAATTGACAATGACGTGCGCTATCAAGTTTAAATGTTTTTCCGTAAGGGGTGAGTTGTTTGGCGGCACGTTCAATTCCCCCTTTTTTTTCACCGACCAAAAAAACATCTTGCCCTAATTTTAAGTGGCTCACGACCACATGTAGAAGATAGTTAAGTAATTCTTTCGATTTAGGTACAAAAATAACCACTTGATCAAATTGTTGTTGAGGAAATTCAACAGAAAAGTGAGAAGAAAATCCTGAATGTAAAAATCCTTGATGATCGGCAAAATTCCATGTCCAAACAGAGGTTTGAACACGTTGGGGTAAGTTTTTTGTCAATTGATCATTTGGCGCATTGATCAGTAAAATTTGATTTTTCAGGTAATCTTGTTGGCGTAATACAACTTCGCTACGTGGATCCATATTGAGAACTCATCAAAGACACGACGATGTCGTAAACCAAGATTAAAATGTCCAAATGATTGGAATTTATCTATAAGTGAATAATTTTTTCCAGGCATTTGATTTTTAAATTGCACTATCAAACTATCATTTTTTGATCAAAAAATAGACTTAAGTGTATGAAAATCATCAACTGGAATGCCATATTCTAATAGACCTTAAATGTTTTACCAATGCAATCCAGAAAAAAAAATCGCATGTCAATAAACTGTCACTACTAAAGAGTAGGCTTTTGCTGTACAATTTGCCCTCAAATTTTAAGCGTTTTGAAATCCTATGTCAGATATTAAGAATCTCCGTAATATTGCGATTATCGCGCACGTCGACCATGGTAAAACCACACTTGTCGATAAATTACTTCAACAATCTGGTGCACTCGGTGACCGTGCTGGCGAGATTGAGCGTGTGATGGACTCAAATGCGCTTGAAAGTGAACGTGGTATTACTATTTTAGCGAAAAACACGTCAATTACTTGGTTGGATAAACGTACTGATACTGAATACCGTATCAACATCGTGGACACCCCAGGACACGCCGACTTTGGTGGTGAAGTGGAACGTGTCTTGTCTATGGTTGACTGCGTATTGCTTCTTGTCGATGCACAAGAAGGCCCAATGCCGCAAACTCGCTTCGTAACGCAAAAAGCGTTCGCGCGTGGTTTGAAGCCAATTGTTATTATTAACAAAGTAGATAAGCCAAGCGCACGTTGCGACTGGGTAATCGATCAAGTATTTGACTTGTTTGATAACTTAGGTGCAACTGATGAACAATTGGACTTCCCAATTGTTTATGCATCTGGTTTACGTGGTGTAGCTGGTCCTTCTCCAGAAGAATTAGCAGAAGATATGACGCCGTTGTTCGAAACGATTGTAGACATTGTTGAACCGCCAGCAGTTGATGCTGATGGTCCATTCCAAATGCAGATTTCATCACTTGACTATAACAGTTTCGTGGGCGTAATCGGTGTAGGTCGTATTCAGCGCGGTTCAGTGAAATTAAACACACAAGTGACTGTAATTGATAAAGATGGCAAAACTCGTAACGGTCGTATCTTAAAAATCATGGGTTACCATGGTTTAGAGCGTATCGATGTTGAAGACGCATCTGCTGGTGATATCGTGTGTATTACAGGTATCGATGCTTTAAATATTTCAGACACGATTTGTGATCCAAAAAATGTTGAAGCGTTGCCGCCTTTGTCTGTAGATGAGCCGACAGTAACGATGACCTTCCAAGTCAACAACTCACCGTTCGCAGGTAAAGAAGGGAAGTTCGTTACTTCACGTAATATCCGTGAACGTCTTGATCGTGAATTGATTCACAACGTAGCACTTCGTGTAGAAGATACTGACAGTCCAGACCGTTTCAAAGTGTCTGGTCGTGGTGAACTTCACCTTTCAGTATTGATCGAGAACATGCGTCGTGAAGGCTTTGAGATGGGTGTATCTCGTCCACAAGTAATCATGAAAGAAATCGACGGCGTAAAACAAGAACCGTATGAAAACGTTACCTTTGACGTTGAAGAACAGCACCAAGGTTCTGTTATGGAGCAAATGGGCTTCCGTAAAGGTGAAATGACAAATATGGAAGTGGATGGTAAAGGTCGTATTCGTATTGAGGCGACTGTACCTTCACGTGGTTTGATCGGTTTCCGTTCAGACTTCTTGACCATGACTTCTGGTACAGGGATCATGACATCGAGCTTCTCGCATTACGGTCCTGCTAAGCAAGGTACTGTTGCGAAACGTCAAAACGGTGTATTGATCTCGATGGTTCAGGGTACTTGTTTAGGTTACGCATTGTTCACACTTCAAGACCGTGGTCGTTTGTTTGCTAAGCCACAGTTAGAAGTATATGAAGGTATGATCATTGGTATTAACTCTCGTTCAGACGATATGACAGTTAACCCAACTAAAGCTAAACAGTTAACTAACGTTCGTGCGTCAGGTACAGATGAAGCGTTGACTTTAACGCCTGCAATGGAATATACGCTTGAACAAGCGCTTGAATTCATTGAAGATGATGAGTTGGTTGAAGTAACACCAAAATCGATTCGTATTCGTAAGCGTCATTTAACTGAAAATGAACGTAAACGTAATCGTGATAAATAAGATTTTATAATCTTAAAAAAACCGCTAATGTAAATTGGCGGTTTTTTTATTAAAGATTTATTTTAAAAACAGGTTTAACTACTTATTTTTTCACGGTTATATTATGTTGTTAAAATGTGAAATACCTTTATTTTTTTAAGAAAGTGATTACATTGTTAAGTTGTAATAAAGTGCCGCATCTAAGTAATAAAACGTGCAATAACAGGGTGCGATAAATTCAATTCTAGAGTGTTTAATATGAGTATGATTCAAGAGTTTAAAGAATTTGCCTTGAAAGGTAATATGATGGATCTCGCCATCGGTGTCATTATTGGTGGTGCATTTGGTAAGATTATTGATTCGTTGGTTAAAGATATCATAATGCCGCTAATTTCTGTAATTACAGGCGGTGGTGTCGATTTCACCCAAAAATTTATCGTTCTAGGTAATAACCCGAACAATTTAACGTCATTAGATGAATTGACCAAAGCAGGGGTAAACGTTTTAACCTATGGAAATTTCTTAACCATTTTCATCAACTTCCTAATTTTGGCATGGGTGGTCTTCCTCATGGTTAAAGTCATGAATCGTATGCGTAAAAAAGAAGAGGCCGCACCTGCGCCGACTCCGGAAGATATTCAATTGTTACGTGAGATTCGTGATTCTTTGAATAAATAGAGTTAATTCTTCTATAAAAAACGGCATCTAAGATGCCGTTTTTTTATTGTGGTTGAAAATTGCACCTCGCTTGCTTATCTCAAAAAATCATGTGTATTTCATGGCAACTTATATGATTTCATTCTAAGATGCATTGCATATTGCATTGGATGAACCCATCATGAATCATTTATTTGTCTATGGAACGCTGTGTCCAAATCGAGAAAATGCACACATTTTAGGTGGTATTGGAGGAGATTGGCAGCAATCATATGTGCGTGGGACGATTCATATTTTAGACTGGGGACCAGACAAGGGCTTGCCTGCGATCGTACTTAGTGAGCTTGATCCATTGGTTGAAGGTTATCTTTTTAGTACAGAAAAATTAGAACAGAACTGGCAAATGCTGGATGATTTTGAAGGATTTCAATATGAGAGGGTACAGGTTGAAGTTAGTCTAGCTTCAGGTGAAAAAACGTCTGCATGGACTTATGTGATGAAACCGATGACTAAATGACTTAATCAAGTGGTTATCTGACACTATCCATACGAAATTTAATTTCTAGTAAATGAAATCCAAACTGACTCTTAATTGGACCATGTAAAACTCGTTCTGCTGCGCTAAAAACCAATTTATCAATCACTGGAACGAGTTGACCTTTTTTAACTTCACCCAATTCACCACCGCGTTTTGCAGAATTACAGGTCGAATATTGCTTGGCGATTTTGGCGAAATCGGCACCTGATTTAATTTTATTTTTAAGTTGTTCGGCTACGTCTTTATCTTTTACTAAGATATGTCGAACAATCGCAGTTTGCATAAAGCTTTTCCATTTCAGAAGATTTCAAATATTAGAGCAGTAATTAAACTTTTTGCAATTTCAATTTTTGGCATTGTGGGCAAAAGACACTGGCACGTTGACCTAATTTTAGGTTCTCTAGTGTAGTTTCGCAGTTTACACACATCTCACCCGCACGACCGTATGCTAAGAGTGTTTGTTGAAAATAACCATTTTCACCCTTGGCGTTGCTATAGTCACGTAAGGTAGAGCCGCCTAAATCAATCGCCTGTTTCAATATACGTTTGACCTCAACAACCAAGTTTTTGATTTGAGATTTCGTTAACGTGGATGCAGGCTGAGCGGGGTGAACACCAATATTGAATAAGCTTTCTGTTGCATAAATATTGCCTACACCTACCACCACATGGTTATCCATCAAGGCAACTTTAATTGCTACATTCTTTTTATTCAATTTTTCTGCGAGATAAGTTGCGTTGAAATCTTCACTAAGTGGTTCAGGACCAAGAGTATCAATTAGCTTGCTTTGATTGGCTTGGTCTAACCAAAGAATGCAACCAAAGCGACGAGGGTCGTGATAACGTAATTGCACATCCTCAAAGTCGATAATGAGATGATCGTGTTTGCGTATGTCATCACTTTGCTGACAAAGGCGAAAACTTCCTGACATACCTAAA